>NZ_JBFHFD010000024.1:0-32369 GCF_041583735.1 Novipirellula sp. | reverse complement strand
TGTAATAGCGGCATCGCGATCGATGAGGATTTGTTCGACACAGGGATTATGTTCCCGATGGATTCGTCTGCGCTGCTGGTTGTCGCAAGGAATGTTGCACACACAATTCAGTAACTACGCGAACCACATGTTCTTGTTCGGGTTCGGTCATGCCGGGAAAGATGGGAAGGCTAACAAGCCGATTCCAGACATGGGTTGCTGTGGGGCAATCAGATGCTTGCCACTGCAGCGTTTCCTGATAGTAGGGATGCAAATGCAGGGGTCGCCAGTGAACCGAGCATCCGACGCCACGCTCGCGTAAACATTGAATGAATTCGTTGCGGCCAATGCTTAACTGATCCAGACACAGGCGAATGGGAAACAGGTGCCAAGAATGGAGGCGGTTTTCGAGTTGCGGTGGCAATTCCAATTCGGCAACATCGCGAAGTCGTTGGAAGAAGAACTTGGCGATGGTTTCACGTTCTTGGCGCATCGCCTCGACACGCTGCAGTTGATGCAACCCGATCGCAGCCGCTAGATCGGTCAGGTTGTATTTATAGCCAGGAGCAACGATTTGATAGTCCCATTGGCTGTTTCCTTGGAAACGCTTCCAAGCGTCATGGGACAACCCGTGCAGCGACATTTGCCGCATTCGATCCGCCAATCGCGGGTCACTGGTGACCGCCATTCCTCCTTCGCCCGTGGTCATGGTCTTGTTGGCGTAAAACGAATAACAGGTCACTGCCGCTGTGTTCTCGCCACACATTCGCCAAGCTTGATCCGCGTTCCTACGATAGGCCGATGGCAGGGCATGAGCGGCATCTTCGACGACCCACAATGCGTGCTTCGTTGCGAAGGCGTCAATTTGATCAACGTCGAGCATCAATCCACCCACATGCACCGGAATGATCCCGACAACCTCGATCGGTGAACCCTTCAGTGCTCCGCTGCGAGCCGCCTCCAATTTTTTTGCCACGTCCTCGAAGTCCATGTTCAGCGTGACAGGATCGCAATCGACCAGAATCGGAATCCCACCTTGATAGAGCACAATTTCGGCGGTGGCGGCAAAGGTCATTGTCGGTACCAAAACCCCCTGCCCCGCTTTCAATTGCATGGCTTCGACCGCCAAATGAAGTGCGGCGGTACACGAGTTCACTGCGACGGCGTGTTTGGCACCAATGAACTTGGCAAACTCCGATTCAAACTGTTTCACTCGCGGACCCGTCGTCAACCACCCCGAGCGAAGGCACTCGGTCACTTCCGCGATTGCGGGTTCGGATATCGAGGGTCGAAAGAAGGGAACGTTGATTCGGGCGTCGTTTTCGCTAGTCATGTTTGATTGGTTAGGAGAGCTTCTTGCGACTTGCCAGGAATGTTGCCACTTCGGTACCCACGCGTCGCCCCGCGGATCCATCCCACAGTTGAGGACATTTACCCTGCTTGAACTTGTTCTCAATCACATCGTTAACAAGTTTGACAAGTAATCCAACATCATGTCCGACCAGCACGCTGGTGCCTTCATCGACGGTGATCGGACGCTCGGTGTTTTCTCGTAACGTCAGGCAGGGGATTTCCAGGGCGGTCGCTTCTTCTTGCAATCCGCCCGAATCGGTAATGATGACTTTGGCTTTGGACGTCAGTCCGAGTAACTCGTGATAGCTCAGCGGATCGGTGGCTAGAATCGTTGAGGTTGCTTCAAGCGTTTGCCACAGCCCTAAGGTTTCGAGCCGATTGCGAGTCCGTGGATGGACGGGAAAAACGACCGGCAATGGTTGCGAGATTTGTATCATCGCGTCGACAAAGCGACGCAATTGTTCGGGATCATCGACATTGGACGGACGGTGCATGGTCCAAACCGCATATTGATTCTCGGTCAGCCCCATTTTACGGAGCGGATCGAGCGCCGTGGCGGCATCAAGCTGTGACCGCAACACGTCGATCATGACGTTTCCGCACAGGCGGATCGACTCGTCCGGCTTTCCCTCTTTGAGCAGGTTTACACGTCCGCTTGGTTCGCTGACCAACAGTAGCTCCGAGATCGCATCGGTCACAACGCGATTGATTTCCTCGGGCATCCTACGATCGAAACTGCGTAATCCCGCTTCGACATGAATCACAGGAATTTGAAGCTTGGCCGAAGCCAACGCGCATCCGACGGTGGAATTGACATCACCGACGACCAGGGTTGCGGCGGGCGTTTGTTCGCAATCGAGCAACCAGCGTTCATAGCTGTCAAGAATTTTGGCAGTTTGTTCTCCTTGGCGACCCGATCCGACGGACAGATGGACGTCAGGATGGGGTAAGCCCAATTGCCGAAAAAACGAATCGCTCATCGCATCGTCGTAATGTTGTCCGGTATGGATCAAGCGAGTCTGGACGTTGGGAGCACAAGCTTCAATCCCGCGGAGGATCGGACCCATTTTGACAAAATTGGGGCGTGCCCCGACCACACAGGCGACGATGTCTTTGGAATGCATTTGTGTCAAACTATTGCCAAACTTAATCTAAGATAATCGATTGATTATCAGGTTCCTGAAAATTGCCATTTCACCATTGCCAATGGTGTATCGTGAAAAATGTTGGTTCAAGTCTTTTGTTGAATTCGCCTTGCCACCTTCAAGCGTATCGCGATCGATCCTCGACGCATACCGTCACATCGAGTTGAGCTGAAAATCAGCCGAGGGATCGAGCTGCCAAAAATGTTCAGAGAGCGGTTGCAAAAATCGTTAAGCGGTGGCGACGACCGTGTTGAGCACCTGTCGCCATTGAGTCAGTATTTGCTGTTGGTTGAACTTTTGATGCACGGAGATGCTTGCTTGATGTCCAAGTCGGTTGCGAAGTTCGTCATCGGCGGCTAACGTTTCGATCGCCGATGCCCATGCAGCCACGTCGTTGGGGGCATCGACGATCAGTCCATTTTTGCCGTGTTCAATCATCTCGGGGATGCCGCCGACTCGTGACCCGATTGGACAGATCCCCAGCGACATCATTTCGATTAATGCCAGTGGGCAATTTTCCCACCATACGCTGGGAACGAGTCCTAGTTGGCAGGTTTGATACACCGCGTTTAATTCCTCGAGCGACATCCAGCCCAATTGCAGAAACTCAGCACGGTCGTTCAGCTGGCCGCGTTCCTTTTTTGCACCCCCAATCGTGACTAGCACCGTGTTCTTTTGGAACTGTCCGATCGCCAGTGCGGTTTTAGCTACCTGAAGTCCTTTTTCCGGTGCACGTCCCACATGCATGATTGCGAAATCATCCTCTGCAAGTCCGATGCGTTGTCTTGTCTCATCAATCAACGCAGGGGAGAGTGTTTTGATCTGAGATTGGTTGCTCCAGTTAGGGATGGTCCAAACCGGGGCCGAAAAACGATCGCGGCAAATCAACGCGAATAAATCTTCGTAAATTGCCTTGCTCGGAGCAACGATCGCATCAGCGCTTGCCACCGCACGTGAAGCGAGACTCTCCTGTCCTAAACGCGGCATGCCTTGAATCCAGTAGATCACTCTTGCACGCGGCAAAACTTGTTTGGCCGCCACTGCCACGGCAATTGTCGAGGCAATGAGGACCGTTCGCTCATCCGCCGTTTGTTCAAACTGCTTCAACGCCTGCTTGATGCGTTGATAGGCAGCGGTTGCTTCAATGTCTTGGCGGATGCCGAGTGAGCGTGTTAGACGGTTGCCTCGCATACGACAATGCAGACGTCCAGTAAATCCTAACGTTGCGGAGACCAACCGCACTCCTTTCAATTGTGAATTACCAGGACTGATGGCGATGATTTTGGTTGCCTTGGCGGTACCGGCAAAATGCACCGCCAATTGCGACAAGAGTCTCGGTACGGCGTGTACGGTCGTCGTTTCGAGTGGATGATTTTCATAAACAACTAGCAGTCGGTTGGCTAGTAAGGGTTGTTCGTGTGTTGATTCAACATTCGAGACATGATTCGTTTTCGACAGCACATCAAGCATAGAGAAGATCTTTCATCTTGCAAAAAACCGTCTCCCAAGCGATGCCGCCCGATTCTACTTGAACGTCTCTCAGAGACGCCAACTTCTTTACGCGGAAGGATTGTGTCTAGACGATTCCAGAAAACATTGGTCAATGAGTCTGTTATTTTAATCGCCTTGCGTCTCATGGCACTTCAAAGTTTCCAGAAAATTCGCTGTCGCTACCGTGGAAAAGAAAATCTGCATAGTCGGCTTCGATCACTTCGATACCGAAATTTAGACGGCATCACACGTCATCTGGACGGTGGCGGTCTCGAACTCTGAGGTGTCGTCCATCCGTTTCTTTTCCAAGATGATCAGTTTGAACAGCCGTTGGTCCGAGTAGCGTCGTTTTCCTTTTAGCACGCGTCGAGCGATGTCTCGGATCATTGAACGCTTTTGCGGCCTCGCCTTCTCATCGACAAACGGATGCGAAAAAGTGCATCGCACCACGTTTTGTTCGATTTCGCGACAACGTTCGTCGCTGAGATAGGGTGATTCGATGGGTTCGCCATAAAGCGAGAACCGTTTGAAAATCGAGAGCATCGTTTCGATACCCTCACGCCGCTCGACGTCGCGTTGAGGTTGCCAATGAGTGTCTTCGATGACAAACAGTCCGCCCGGTTTGAGATGGGGCCAAAGTGCGCCAAGGGTAATTTGTTGATGCGCCGAAGCGTGGCTGCCATCGTCAATAATGATGTCGAACGGGCCGGCTTCTTCTGCTATTTCTCTAAGCCGATTGGCGTCGCTTTGGTCGCCTTGGAAAATGGTCGCACGCGGAATCTGGACGTCACTGAAATCTGAGATGTCAAAACCGTTGATCGTTGCTTGCGGAAAGAAGTCGAGCCACATCCGTAGCGATGGGCAATCGGGCTGATGTTGACAGAATTCTCGCTGTAATCCAATTTCCAAAAACGAAATGGGGCTTTGTCGATAGGCGGCAAATAGGGATTCGTAAAGGGTTGCATATCGATGGCAGCAACCGACGTGATCGCCTTTGTCCGAATGGTACTGGTTCGCCAGTTCTATAAGAGTCTTCATTTAATTCTTTCCATTAGATCCATCAAGCAGTGTAACGATCGTGACGTAATTCGGAGGAAATTTAGTTGAGTTGCGGTACGACAGTATTCAGTAAACGCAGCCAGTTGTCTGTGTATTGTTTCGTTCCAAACCGAGCTTCCGTCGACTTGCTGGCTTCATGCCCAAGTCGCTGACGTAGGTCGTCATCTGTAAGTGCCGAATCAATGGCACGGGCCCAGGCTGCAACATCATTGGGTGCATCGACGAGCAGGCCATTGCGGCCGTCTTCAATCATCTCTGGAATTCCTCCAACCCGAGATGCCAAGGGGCACAATCCAAGTGACATCATTTCAAGTAGTGCAAGTGGACAGTTCTCCCACCACACACTTGGAACCACCCCCAAGTCACACGCCTGGTAGATCTCATTCAATTCTTGAGGGGTGACGCGTCCTGTTTCCAGAATCTCCGCGTGTTTTGATAGACGACGCCGTCCGCATGTTTGTCCTCCCACCGCGACAAGCACGATATTTCGCTGGTTAAACCTACAAAGCAATAGAGCGAGTTCAACGATTTGTAATCCTTTTTCCGGCGCGCGGCCGACATGAATGATCGCCAAGTCATTCTCGCTGAGTCCCAAACGGCGTCTTACGTTTTGGCACCGCTCCGGTGATATTTTCTTGAATTGTTCTTGATCCACACAATTGGGGATCACCCAGACTGGTGCAGTAAATTTATTCCGGCATATTAATTTGAACAGTTCGAGATAGATGGCATTTGACGGAACTGCCACGATGTCTGCTGCGTTGACTGCTCGAAAGGCCATATATTCTTGACCCAATCTCGGCAAGCTATGGATCCAGTAGATAAGTTTTGCCTTGGGGAGAATTTGCCGAGCGAGCAGGGTGGCGGTAAAAGTGAGACAAATGACGATCGTTTGTTCATCGGATTTCTCTGTCAATAAAAGCATCGATTTTCGAGCACGTTGGTAGGCGATGCTTGATTCCGCGAGCATGGATCCGCCCACGGCTCTGACGAAACGGTTACTTGTGATACGACTTCGCAGACGGCTAATCCCACCCAGATTTACCGCCATATTCTGTACGTTGGGGATCTTTCCATTGACTGGACTGACGGCCACAAACTCGGTTGAAGGGTTCTGTGTTGCAAAATGGTGCATCAACTGAGCCATGAGTCGGGGCACCGCATAAGAAGAGTCGGTGGTTAATGGGCCATTTTCGTACACACAAATGATTCGTTTTGCATGTAACCGGCATGTCTCGTTTGCCGAGTCAATTGCTGGCGTTGTTACGTAACTTGATTCCGGTGGAAGTGGTTTTATTGACATGATGAATTCTTCAGCAATGGAGGACCGGTAAGAGGTCACGTAGGAATTTATCGAGTCGTTTTGCAATTAAGTTTCGATTGTAAACCTTCTCGGCAGCTTCGCGTCCGTTTGCACCCAATTGCTCGCGAAGCGGTGGAGAGTTCGCGAGACGAATAAACTGAGCAACGAGTGTTTTTCGATCCCCCGGAACGACGCATAAACCACAACTTGATTTCTCAATACGTCGCATCGGTTCGCCATCGGCGATCAACAAGATCGGCAGTGACGATGCCATGGCCTCATAGATCTTGCTGGGAACGGCGCCGGGGATAGCCATTCCCAGACTGATAATGGCGACGTCGGCTGAAGCGAGCAGCGCGGGAATCCGCTCGCGTGGCTGTGCTGGTACGATCTTGACACGGTCGATCGATTCACGCTCAATCCGTTTCTCTAAGTCCTCACGCGCAGGCCCGTCTCCGACTAAGACAAAACGTCCTGGTGTCGAGGCATCAAGCGATTTGGCAAGATCGAGAATCTGGTTTAGCCCTTGCGCCAAACCAAGCAGCCCCGCAAAAATAAAGATTGGCCCCGGTTCGGATCCGATCAATTGACGTGCTTCGTCATCGGCATGCTCAGGACCAAAGCGACTTGGGTCGACACCATTGGTGATGACCTGCGTTTGCACCTGCGGACATCGCTCTCGCACCGATGCGATGATTTCATCGGATTGACCCGTGATGGCGGTGGCGCGTCGATAGGTTGCCAGTTCCAGACGTTCGGCCATCTTTGTGGCGAGCCCCGGTTTTACGACTCCCATGCGAATCGCCGACTCGGGCCACAAGTCGCTGACGTTAAACACAAAGGGGCACTTCCACCGTTTGGCTAAATATTTTGCTGCGTAACTGATAAACAGCGGGGGGGATTCGACGAACAATAAATCGGGACGTTGACACAGTTTGGGGCCATAACGTTTGGCGCCACGTACAAAAGAGAAATAGCAGCGAATGCGTTTAGTAAAACCTTGTTTGGCGGTGTACAGCGGAACACGGACGGTGCGAATTCGGCCAACCTGATGCACATGAGGCTGGCGGGGATCGAACTCTTCAAAAACCTTTCCGGTGGGATAGTTGGGAAGCGCTGTCAAGACTTCGACGTCCCATCCCAAATCAATCAGACGTTCGCCAAGTTCCGATAAACGGGCTTGGGGCGCCCCCATTTCAGGCGGAAAATATTGGGTCAAAATACAGATCTTGGGGCGTGTTCCTGTGGTGGAAGACGCTGATTCCGTTGGCGGTTGCGACAACTCAGTGAGCGACATATTCGCTAGCTCCGGTGTTCGTAGATGTGTTTTGTGAGGTCAAGTTGATCACCGCCTTGAATTTACCTGCCTTGCTCCGCGGTATTTCCGTTACCGGCTGCACCACTACTTCGACCTCACCCATTCTTTGTTGCACCCGGTTCTGAATGTCGGCAACATCCGCGGCGGTAAATGCTTCGGTGGGGACCACTTTGACACGAATCCGTGTGCGAGTTTCTTGAATCACCTGCCCTTCGCGGACGTTGGGTTGATTCACAAAGACACCGTGAAATCGGACCATTCGCCGACCATCAGGACCGATCAATACATCTTCCAAACGTCCAACCACCTCCTTCAACACCGGCATGCTCCGTCCACAACCACAGGGGACCGCAGACCAGGTTGCGATGTCCCCCACGCGGTAGCGAACAAAGGGTTGATAGTTTCGCATTAAGCAAGTCGTGACGACTTCGCCTGGTTCCTCGGGATCACAAGGGGTGCCGTCGGGGCGGAGAATTTCAACCACCGAAACGTCGGGGCTGACATGTAGATTTCCCGCTTCACATTCACTTGCAAACAAGCAGTTTTCGACGGTGCTGTACTCTTCAAAAACACGGCAGCCGAATGCACGCTGCATCACGTCTCGCATTTCGTCGGTAACTTTTTCGCTGGTAGTGACAACTGCTTGCAATGATTTCGGGACGTCGAGTTTCTGTTCCAGAATCATCTCCGCCAGCAGGTAGAACGAAACCGCATAGCCCGTTAACCATCGGGTACGGTGTTGACGAAGTGCGTCAACGTATTGATGTGCCGTGTCGGGGCGAAGATGAAAGGCAGAGAAATAGACTTGGCGTTCAACCCGGTTGTAGCGGTGAAACGGTCCACTGCTGTGCGGATCTGGTTCCACAAACCGTCCCGAAAATGTCGCTCGTGGTTCGGCAAAAGAGACGCCAGCCCAGCCGGCCGAACGCACCTCGCGTACGGCTCGTGCCTCGCGGACTTCCTGCCAAAGCCAGTGGTTGTCAATCGGCGTCCCCGTCGACCCGCTCGTTCGCGAAATCATTCGTCGTAGCGGACGACTTCCGGGGCGTAGGAACTGCGATACATCGTCGCGGAGCGGTTGTTTTTCGAGCAGCGGTAAATCGCTCAGTTGTCCCGCTCTTGCGGCTGCTTTCGCCGACTCGCTCCAATGATTCGCGTAGTAAGGGATGTCGAGTACCGACGTCAGAAACGAATTGAGTCGCATTTGCTGCCACCGCTGCCACTCGTCCGCAGAAAAGCGATCTCGGGCTCGGTACTGCGTGACAAACTTTTTGTAACCTGGTCCAAAGCGGACCCAATTCCAATAAAGACCGTAAGTGCTGACGGCAACATTCTGGCCTGTCACTGGAAGACGAGCATAAAGTTGATCGAGTTTGCCCATAATTCTACTCTCTAAAATCTCGGAGGTTGAATTGATGTCAGCGTGGAAGCGATGTGCTGTTCCGTTTCGAATGCTCGTACCGACATTGGCCGCTCTTTACTTCTTTCCGATATAAACAAGCCCGTAACCGAGGGTATCGCGGCGGTCGAGCCACTTTCCCATTCGATCGACGGTTTGCTGTGAAGCTTGGCGAATGCGGGCCGGAGTCAGACGACGAAGCCGGTTCGGTAGCCTCATGCTTCGCAGTGCCACACCGGCATACACCGATTGGCACGAGACTTCTTGGAACCCCGGTTCCGCACACATTTTTCGCAGCAGCGACCGGCGGATGTTTTTCTGCCAAACAATGTTGGGAGGAACCATCTTGCGAAACCAGTAACGGAGTTCGCGGCGAACGGTCCATGGTGACCAGAAACTGGGGACAAATTGATACAGCAATCCACCGGGTTTGAGCACACGATGGGCTTCGGACAAAATGACCCGCTGTTGATCGCGTGTAAAATGCTCGAGCACACCGAAGCTTGCGTAACAGTCCAGCGAGTTGTCTGCAAACGGCAAGTCCAAAATCGTGCCTTCGACCCACTCCATTGTGCCGGGCAAGTCCTTTAGGTTTTCGCCTCGAGCTTGCGCGTCTTCGATCAGCTTCGCCGAATAGTCCAGCCCGATACAGTGATGGCCCAGCGAGGCAAACATATAGACAAATTGCCCCAAGCCGCAGCCCGCTTCGACAATTTTACTTTCGGGCCGCAGGACATCAAACAGTGGCTTCAAATGGTCGGCATCATAAAGTCCCCGGCAATGCTCCATCGTCTCTTGGGACGTGGCCACAAGACGTTCTTCCCATTGGTCCGCCTGAGTCGGTAGTACGTTGGTCATGATGTCTCCTGCTTAATCCATTGCTCGTCGACGACCGAATGGGGCGTTTCGAGCCGGTAGGTTTGCAACACACTTTTGGGGGCATTGGTCCGCAAGAAAGAACGGATTAGTTCAAGTTCGTTGTCGTCGAACAACTCGTTGCAACGACCTACCGCACCGCTGCGAACACCGTCATGCGAGTGAGGTATTTCTGGCTTTTCTTTGTCACCAATCATGAAGTTCAGCAGTTTGGCGACTTCTTCGTCGTAATGTTCGACCAGTTTTTCGTAGTGGATGCCGACTTGTCGTGACGCGGGGATGTCCGCGAGTCCATCAAGAATGTCGCGTTGATTGGCGGTGTAGTACCAACTGAGGAAGTCAACCAAGCTATAGCGGGCGGCGTCTTGAAATCCACCTGGGCGGACGCCGAGATAGCCACGATGAATTAGCCGCATCCAACGCAGACGATGCAGCGTATGGATACAGGCACTTCGCATCGCAAAAATTCGACCGCCGTACGCGTGGGCCCGATAGCGATCGATGAATCCGCCGCAGTCATTCTTGGCTAGGAATTTTTTCATCGACGCGATTGTGTCTAGCGGATTTCTCTGGAAATGCACATACCGTGCGTCGGGAAATGCTTCCTTCAATAGCGGTAAAAAATTGGATAACGTGGGCGAGATCAGTACGATCGGTTTTCCCGCAGCACGTGATTCGATGTACGAGCGGACGCGGCGCACCCGCCATGGCTTCAGAAGCGAAGCGAGCCATCCCGGATCTCCAATTCCGTCATCGCCGAACGGATTGACTGATTTGATGGGATATAGCGAGTACAGGAACTGCGTCGTGTACGTGTTGTGCGTAAACACGCTGTGATCGGGAATACAGCGGACCACGCGAGACAACCAACTGCTGCCCGAACGCGGAGAACTAAGAATGATGGTGATTTCCACGGAGCGTTAATCCTAAAGTGAACCGCGATCCGCGGCGCTAGGCTTGGGGTGGCGGTAGACCAACAATTGGGATCGTGCAAATTTGTGTCGGAACCAATTAGGCATGCGGGCGTCGACTCGATGAGCCCAACGACGGTATTTGCGATTGAAAGAACCACCCGGAAGTAGTTTGTGAAATCGCTCGATGCTGCCGAGTGAAAACGCCTGCACCTCTTCGAAATACAGTGCCGCGTTTTGTAGGTACGTTTGCGAGCTGTTGCTGCGATCGGGATGTGGATCGCTGGCTTTCCAATTAGCGAATGCCTTTTGGTTTAGCGACGAGGGGCGATTTCGCACCGGCACCATCCATCGCAGCGTATCAAGCGTGTGGCTGTTTTCGGCCGGTTCAAAAAACCTTGCCTCGCCATCGGGTTTGAGCATTCCCGCTGCCTTAGCCAAATACTCTCGCTCGAGTTCCTCGGTCAAGTGATGCAGAAACGCTTTGCCTACGACACAATCAAACGAATCCTGTTCGAGGTCCAAGGAAGTGAAATCACCTGACAATCCTTGGACACGCTCGGGACCAAACCCAAGTTTCTGTGCGGCTTGGTTGACAATGCGTGCACTCTCGCTGGAGATATCGACCGCGACGACTTGAGCACCCAACACGGACATCGCCAGTGCATTGACGCCGTTGCCACAGCCCAATTCCAAGACGCGTTTCCCTTTCAGCCGGTCCGCAAAACCATCCATGTACATTCCGTACCAACTCGTATCGGTCTGCACGGCGTCACGAAAGAATTCGTCAAAGTTTTCGACCATGGTGACGATCTCGTCGACGTTCACGTCACGATAAGATTGGTCATAGTGTTGTTCGTTCTCGCGAACGTTTTCAGTGGTGTCAACGACGCGCATGGTTGCATTCCGTAAGTGGCATTTCAGTGCGTTGCTTTTTCGCTTAACGTTTCGAACAGTCGGACCCATTTCGGCAGAATTGCTGGCCAATCGAACTGACCTGCGAACGTATTGGCGTTTTGCGATAATCGTTCGGCCAATCCGACTTCACTCAAAACTCGCTGGACTGCGGCCCCCATGGCTGCAGGATCATTCGGGGGAACGAGCAGTGCATTCTGATTATGATCAACGAGATCCGGCATGCCACCGACATCGGTACTGACGACGCACAGCCCACACGCCATCGCTTCGAGCACGCTGACCGGCGTGTTGTCGAAATCGGTTGTGTTGATGAACACGTCGGCTTGTTTGAGTTGGTCCGGAATTTCAGTTTTTGGGACCCCGCCGGTGAACCGAACGCGATCCGCTACGCCCAGATCGTGGGCGGCTCGCTGCGTGGCTTGAAAGCTGCCGTCGCCTTTGTCAGGGCCGACCATCGTCAGTTCGATATCGGGATAAACCGGTTGCAGGTCGGCGACCAAGCGAATCGCCAGCGTCGGGTTGTACAAGTGATGAAAACTGCGTACCCAGACTAACTTCGCGGTTGGTTTGTCTCGCAAACGAAAGGGATAGCGGCTTAGGTTCAGCGGATTCGGCAGCAGTTGGATATCCCTGCGATAGACTTCCATCCGTTGCTTCAGATAATCCGAAGGGGTTGTAACCACCGTGGCATGGCGAAGCAAACGATCGACGCGTCGCGGCCATCGTCGTCCGAATTCGGGCAGGTTGCCACCACGTAGCGACAACGCATACGGTTTTCCTGCGGCACGCAATACGAAGCAGGCGGCTTCGGCCAATCCAAATCCCAGGCCACTGTAAACATCGACGTTGGCAGCCGTGTAGTCATGTCGCCGTTTCCAGGTGGTCGTCACGATGTCCAGCAGGCGAGCGATGCGGGCCGCATGATGCGACGCAGTAAAGACATTCAATCCAACCGATTCGAGCTTGCCGGCAAGATCCTCGCAGACAGAATAGTTCCCGACTTTTCCCGAAAGGAAATTGCCGACCAGCAGGACGGAGGTGGTTGTCGAAGGGCTCATCGCGACCCCAACACGGTATCGTAGATCTGCGAAAGCTGTCCGATCACCGCCTCGGCGCTGTAGCGGGACTGAACTCGGTTAAAAAAGGCGCGGCCTAGTGTTTTTCGTTTGGATTCGTCGGCCAGTAACGAGATGATGGCATTTGCCAATTGACTCGCTTCACTTGCAGGGACCAGCAGTCCGGCCTTGCCATCGTCAAGCACATCGCCGCATTGTCCCACTCGAGTGGCCACGACCGACATCGATGTGGCACCATATTCCAACAGCGAAACGGGAAGCCCCTCGGATGTCGAGCTCAGCACGCCGATGTCACAACCCTCGAGAATACTGGTGACATCCTGGCGTATGCCAAGCAAAGTAACATGGGATTGCAACCCCTGGATCTGAATCTCGCGTTGCACCAAACCGAGGTAGTTAGCGTCGGGATGGGCACCGACCAATAACAGATGTGCGTCGGGGTAAGGCATGACGACGTGTTGCATCGCACGAATCAATGTTAGATGGTCTTTGACGGGGCGAACATTCGCGACACAGACGATTCTCGAGCCTCGGCGTCCCGGCAATTCGCGATGTGGGGCGACTCGTTTGGTGGTGTCGACAAAGTTAGGCAAGCACCAGATCCGGTCTTTGCGGAAGTGCAGTCGATTTTGTGACCAATCCGCTAATGGTTTGCTGACTGCGACGACGCCTCCGACTTGCCGCAGCAAAAGTCGGAACAACCACGTCGAACGTTCTTTGCGATCGTTGGTTCCATAGTGGTCGTGCCAAATAATCGCAGGATAAGGTGAAAACATCGCCGCCATTCGCGCGACTAAAATTGACGACCCGTGAGCATGCAGTACGTCAACACGGTGGTCGCGGTTATACTTCACGAGGTTGCGAATTGCACGAAGATCAAACGTGCGTTTTCGGTGTAGACAAATCCGACCGACATCCGCAGAAACGCATGGACTAAGAGGCCCGTCTCGACGCGTCGTGCATAGTGAGGTTCGATATCGATCGCGAGGCATCTGGTTAACCAACTCGACCGCGATCCGCTCACGTCCTCCCAGATCAAGCGTGTCGGTCATGTGCATAACATGAATTCGACGATCGGTTTTGTTTTCCGCAATCATTCGTTTAAGAGTACTTCCGCGGAATTCACTTTGGGTGCAGTGGATGTGTTGACAGACTGAATGAGGCGGACGCCCCAGGTTTGCTGCAGCAGTTCGGCCAAAGCCGATCGCAAACCGTCGCGTGAATAACGCTGCGACCATTGCGAAGCTTGCTGACCGAGTTCGCGGAATTTCGCAGGATCGTCCGCAATCGATTTCAGCGCCGTGACAAATTGTTCGGTCTCGCCATTTGGCAGCAAGATGCCTCGCCCAGCAAGCATTCTGGCCACTTGCCCGTGATCGACCGCGATACAAATCAGTCCATGGCACATCGCTTCGGCGACCACTTTGGGCCAACCTTCCGAGTGGACCGAGGGCAACACCAGACAGTCGCCCCAGTGATAGTGCTGGAGTGACTGTTCAAACGGAACAGCGCCCACAAAACGGGTAAATCGATCAATGCCGCTCGATCGAGCGAGGGCTTCCAATTCAGACCGCAACGGGCCATCGCCCACGATGCGAACCTCTAGTTCGATACCGCTGGTGGCAACGGCAGCGATCGCCTCGATAAACACATTGACTCGTTTTTCGGCTACCAAACGTCCCGAGAACAGCACGCGTAACGGACTGGAAAACGCTTTGGTCTGTGCGTGAGTGACGGCCGATTCTACCTGTTCGTCGCTCATCATGGACGTAAAAAACGAATGAATGTGGGGCGGTTGGTCACGCCATTCGCCATAGACCGTCACTGGGGCACCCCACCACCACGACTTCAATAGCCAACGCTGCAATCGGCCTGTCAAATTTTCTCCCTTGTATCCGTTCCATTGGCCCGCAAATTTGGCAACGCGGTAGCGAGAAAAAAATCGTGCCAGCAGCACGCCGAGGAACCCAAGATTTCCCGGACATCGCACGTGAATCGCATCCGCCCGAGACATGGCACGACACAATCCGACAAGAACAATTGGAAGCTGAAGCAGCTGTGTGATTTTGCAACGGAGCGTGTCACCCCCCGTTTTCATCACGGGTTGAATCGAGATGTTCGCGCGGTCAAACGGCATGCTGTCGCCTTTGGGAGGCGTGTCTCGACACGGTGCTGCGATGACTACCTCAGGAAACAAATCCGCCCAGATGTCAATTTCGCGAGCATAGGGGCCGAACGCATAAAGTTTGCCTTCGTGGCGATAATGGATCACGTGTGAGATTACAACGAGACGTTTCATCAGCGAATTGCGTCCTGGGTACTGCGGTTTGCGGCCCGTTTCACGACGCTGAGTCTCTGCCTGTGTAATTCGAGAATCATGCTAGTTGCTCCACGTCGCTGATCCGGCCATCGTGGACTTCGATGAATCCCATTTTGCAATGGAACGCCAGTTGACGGTCCGATTCGGAATCACCAATCATCAGCGAACGTTGCACATCAATGTCCCATTTGTCGCGTGCGGCATGAATCATGCCTGGCTGCGGTTTGCGGCAATCGCACGATCCGATTTCATGAGGGCAAACAAAGACGTCATCGATAAATGCTTCTTTGGCAGCGAGCTCGGCAACCATTTGTTCGTGGATCGCATCCACTTTCGCTTGGGTCATCAATCCACGTGCGACACCACGTTGGTTGGTTACCACGATGACCAAGAAATTCATTGCGTTGAACAATCGGATCCAATCGATGGTGTTATCGATCCAATGAAACTCGTCCCAACTACGGATGTACTCACCCGGATTGGCTTTGACGTTGATCACGCCGTCGCGATCTAAAAAGATGCAGCGGCGGCTCACCAGCGATCTCCATCGACAAAGATGACTTTGCTGCCCTCGGGTTCCATGCGAAACGGAACCTCGGTCAGATCAAAGAGGGCTTCACGCAGCTGTGACTGCAAATGGGGCTCGCAGAAAAAGAGCACAAATCCGCCGTCGCCGGCACCAAGCAACTTGCCTCCGAGCGCACCCGCTTCCATGCCACGATTGTAGACGGCATCAATATCCCCGTTGCTGATCGATGACTCGAGCGTTTTCTTGGTTTCCCAAGCGTCATGTAACAAGCGTCCAAAAGCGTTCAAGTCGCGGCCTTCGGAAAGGATGTTACGCATTTGGTGAGCGATGCCACACAATTGACGAAGCGCGGGCCGCCGTGATTCACAATTAGATTTTTGTTTCTTCAGCACACTGCTTGCGCGTCGCGTTTTGCCTGTGAAAAACAATAGCAGTCGTCGATTCAATTCCTCCCACGTTCCGCGTCGACACACGACGGGGTCGACAAACACAGTGCCATCGGGGTGAAACTGAATGAATTTCAGACCACCAAAACCAGCAATGTATTGGTCCTGTTTTCCAATCGGTTCTTTCAGAATATTAATTTCGATATTACAGGCTTGTTCGGCCAAACGTTTCGCGGTCACGACGTGTCCGTTTAAAACATGCAGCGCATGTAACAAACCCACTGTGAAACTGCTGGACGATCCCATCCCGCTTTGGCCTGGCAAATCGGCAACCGAAACGATTTCTAACCCTTTGCGGATATCCAGCGATTTAAGGCATTCACGCACGATCGGATGTTGGATTTCATCGGGGGTATCGACAAGCTCCGTTTGCGAGTAGCTGACGCGGAACGAGTCACCAAAGCGTTCTTTCACAGTCAGATACATGTATTTGTCGATCGCGGTGGAAATCACCGCACCCGGTTCCTGGGAATGGAACACTTCGAGATCCGAGCCACCGCCGGCGAAGCTGATACGAAACGGAGTACGAGTAATAATCATGTGAGTTGATCCGCAATTCGCTCGAGCCGTTCAGGGGTGCCAATGTCATAAAACCGTTGACGCGTGACGTGTCCGAACAGTTCTCGCTTGGCGATAAGTTGGGGGAAAATCTGTTGTTCGAGCGAGACTTGCCCGGTGGGAATCAAGTCGATTATGGAACGCCGGAACGCGAGCACACCTGCCTCGACAAAGCGAAGTGACGGATCGCCCGCCGCGTCCTTTTTGTACTTGGCGATAAAACCGTCCTCGTCCAAACTTATGTTATTCGTAACTCCGGTGTCTTCCTCGTGATTGTCATACACGGTCACGACACCGGTCGCGGATGAATCGGCGAGTGTGTTTAGCACGTCCGCATACTGAATTGGTAAATACGAGTCACCGTAGATCACTAGAAACGTTCCGGCGAGTAAGGGGCCAGCTTGCCGCAACGCCCCGCCAGTCCCCAGCGGTGTGGTTTCGCGAGAATAGTGAATCGTCATCCCCAGGCGAGAACCATCGCCAAAGTGGTCTTCAATCTGTTCACTCAGATAGCCCGTTAACAAGACAATGTCAGTGATCGATTGCTGCTTTAGCAATCGCAGTTGGTGTTCCAGATAGGGTGTCCCGGCAATGGGTACCATCGGTTTAGGAACCGTTTTAGTTAACGGCCAAAGCCGTGTACCTAGACCGCCAGCGAGGATTACGGCTTGCATGTCGGTTGGTTGATTTCTTGGAGTGTGTTTTCAATGGCAAAGCGGATCGCTTGCTCTGAATTATGTTTCGCCTGCCAACCGAGTTGGTTGATCGCCGAGACATCTAATAAAAATCGTGGCACGTCACCTGCCCAACCCCCTTCGGTTCCCGTGTACTCGAATTTGACGTTTTCAAGATTCATCGCGGCGACCATCAATTCCGCGATGCGGTCGACCGTAATCGAGTCACTGCAGCCCAGATTGAAGGTGTTGATCGGTTGCTTGGCATGCTCGATCGCAAACAGCATCGCCTCGACGCATTCGCTGCTAAGCAAATACGATTTTGCTTGTTTTCCATTGCCAAGAATCGGCAATGTGGTTGGATCGTCGAGTAGTTTGTGCGCGAAGTCAGCAATCACGGTGCGACCGCGAGAGCGAACTTTCTTGCCGACGATATTGGCAAATCGAAAGACCCAACACTGCATGTCAAATAGATGTTGAAAGGATCCGACCAGCGCTTCGCAAGCAAGTTTGCTGGCACCGTAAAGTGAGATCGGGTGCGGTGCTTGTTGCTCGCTGATGGGCAACGTTTCGCAAACGCCATAGACTGCCGAGGTGGACGAGAATGCCAGTTTCTTGATGCCATGGTGTCGCATCGTTTCCAAGACGGCATAGGTCGCAAGCGTGTTCTGTTTCAGATCCTTGTCGGTGGCATCGCCAGGGGTGAATTTGACATCGGGGTTGGCGGCGAGATGGTACACCATTTCCGCCGAATCCATTGCCGCGTCTAACGTCGTTGGGTCAAGCAGATCCCCTTGGATGAAACGAAAGTTGGCGTGGGGCAACAGCGGCTCAATATGTTCTCGGCGACCGCTGCTAAGATTGTCTAACACGGTGACGTGATTGCCTCGCGCTACCAACACCTCGGCCAAATCCGAACCGATACATCCGGCGCCACCTGTGATTAAAACCTTGCTTGACATGTTATCTGTTGATTTAGGTACGAAGATGGCTGGGGTATTCACGCAACGCACCAGGGCTTCTTGACGCGATCACGCGTTGCGAGATTCGTGGTCGGTGATGTAGGAAAACAATCGCTGCGGCTACGATAAACCAGATACCCTTGGCCTGGAACTGTGTCGAGGTAAATGCGGACGATAGGGTCATCGTGACAAGCAGTCCCAAGGGCAAATTGCCTCGGTGACGCTGTTCCCAGCCGATATACGCAAAGGAAAAAACGAAGGCGGTAAACACGATGATTCCTGGGATTCCATTTTCCGCAAGTGTTTTGAGCCAAGCGGAGTGGGCGGCCTTTTCGACACCGAGTTTTCGTTTGCCAAGTCCATCGGTGTTTTTTAAATTAGCCCAACCTCGTTTGAATCCTCCGGTGCCAATCCCCAATGGATTCTCTAAAAATATTCGCCAAGCACCGATGGCAAAGTCGGATCGGCTACTGGTCCGTTCCGCAGCGGTGTATTGATCATCGAATAATTTGTCAATCCGTCCCACCGATCGGTCGCGAAGATTCGGAAATGCGTTGATCACGATGACCACCGCCAGCACCCCGACCACGATAAACTTGAACCGCCTTGTATTAGATCGTACCGAAGTCAAGACAAATAGGATGCATGCGCTGGCCACTAAAATTCCGCCACGACTACCAACCAAAAAAGCCCAGCAGCAATTGACGGCAAAAAGCACAAGCAGGGCTGTCCGCGCCCTTCCTTCTTTTGATTTTCCGGCGATCGCGAAACAGGTGGCAAAGATGCCGGTCAGAAAAAAGTAGGTCAGTGCATTGGGATCGATATAGTTGCGATCAATAATGTCTTTCGCGATGTACTCGGCACGAGCTTCGACAAAGCTCAATTCATCTTGCATAAAGAAAAATGCAAGACCGCCAAACGCCGACAGCGTCCCAATGGAAATCCCCAACACGTACCAGAGATGCGAGTAATTTCGGCAACGGTAGAAATACGCGAGCAGTCCAAAAACCGAAACCAAATTGAGTAGATGGAGGATGCCGTCTTTTAAACCCGGGGTCAGGATTAATCCACCAAATAGGATGAATACGTAAAACTGAAGGATTCGGGTGTGAGGATCCTTCTGACGCAATTGAAGGGGGATCGTAAGTAGGATGACCAGGACGAGCCAGTAGTTAAACGTGTTGTATCGCAGCACGCCCGTGGTCATCAGAAACACGCGTGAAAGTGCATCGACCGAACAGATGGCGCTTACCCCCAGAGCCCCTACCAGCGGATGGCGAAGACCAATCATGGCCATCGCAAAACCGCATAGAGTGACCAAGCCCAACGCGGCTTTGAAACCGATGATCACGGTGCTTAGCCAAAGCAATGCAACGCCGAACCCGATCCATAACGCGGCATTTTCGGCCTTGGTGTTTTTCGGCAGCGCGGCATGCTGTCCAATCGGAGGACGCGCTGGGGTAGCGAAGGGACGATGCGATGCTAAACCGGCCGACATTTTTATTCGTAATTAACCTGATTTTCGTTTTGGGCTGCGGCGAAATAGACGATCGAAGAAGAACATTGTTCTGCCACGCACGAAATTCCATCGCCGCTTCATTTGTCCCGGACGGACGAAGGTCAAGCTTCGTAAAACGGTGTCCAGACCAAACGCGTACACGAACCGCATCGTGTCGAGAACGGTGCGATTCTCTAAGCAACGTTGGTGAATGTCGTAGGCGTTTTGGATACCGGCATAAGCGATCACGTAACTATTGGGGCGTCCTGCTTTATCAGGCAGATGCAACACATGTGCTTTTCCTGCCAGCATCAGTTTTCCATGCCGTCCCATGCGAAGACTGACATCGAGATCCTCGCCCGTGCTGTGCCCCCCAAAGGCCTCGTTAAACTTCACTTCGCGGATCACCGACGTCTTCCACATCATCGCACAACCGCTGAGCCAGTCGCCTTGGACCACTGATTCGGTGGGCGGCTGGAAGATCCAGGGGACCGAGATTCCGCCTCGAGTGTAAGTACCGGGTGTTAAGTGGGGGACGATTCGGAACAAGCGGCGAATACGCCACAACAACGGCGGCGTTTTATTGCCTTGTCGATCATGCGCGTTGATCCCCACCACTTCGTCTTCGTTGTCACGATAAACTTGAGCCATCTCCGACAGACATCGCGGTTGCAGGACAATGTCGTCATCAAAGAACACAAGCAAATCGGTTGCAACCCAACGCAATGCAAAATTGCGTGAGCAGGTCAAGGTTTGAAACGCACCTTGAACGCGAAAGTAAAATACCTCGTCCGCTAGATCCGCGATCTGGGAATAGCCCGCAATTCGCTGTTCCGTTTCGTCCCCAGGACTTGCGTCCACAATCACAAGACGATTCGGTTTGAGATCTTGCTGGGGCAACGAGTCGAGAAAACGAACACAGCTATCAGGGCGTTTGAACGTGCAAATACACACGGTCAAACCTTTGTGAAGCGGGGCTGCTTCGTCGGGAAGTGTCGGGATATTCTGTACCCTGACTCCATCGCGAATGAACGTCAAAATGTCTTCGCTGTGATGGGCGTCAACCCGTCGTTCGGTTATGGAAGCACTCATGGAAATTGGATCTGTCTAAGCGGCCATCTGCGAGTAGGCTTCGATGCATTGACGATAAAAAGCTTCATTCTGTGATCGAAGTTTATGGATCGAAAAAGTCTGTTCGATGCGGGCGCGACCCGCCTCGCCCAACCTTGCGGCGACTTGGTCGTTTTGCAGCAAGCGAATGATCGCGGCACTGATCTCATCCACATTATCAGGGTCGACGAGCAATCCATCTTGATCATCTCGCATCAACTCCGATCCCGCTCCGCGTTTGCTAGCGATCGTGGGACAACCACATGCCATCGCCTCCAGCGGTGCTAATGCAAATGCTTCGGCATAAGATGGGAACACAGCCAAGCGGGCTTGGCGAAGGACCTGAAACAATGCGTCGCGTTCGAGATGTCCGTGGAAAATGACATGTTGCAGCTCATCACTGCTCAGAAGCGAACAGAGGTACTGCTGCATCGATTGGCCATCGATTGTAGCACGGTCTTTTCCGTAGACATGTAGCTTCGCGTCATTGCATTCTGCGAGCACTTGATGCCATGCTTTAAACAGGGGAATGACGCCCTTCTTTTCGGTCAGTGTCCCAGTGAACACGACATCTTGATTCGAAGTTCGATTGCCGGCAACTGCCGGTTGAATTTCGACTGGATTGTAAAGGATTGCATCGGGGCCACGACGCAGCTTAAAGAGATCTCGAGTTTTGGCCGCAGTGTAGTTGCTAACCGAGCACCAGTAGTCGACGCGGCGCAGCGAAGCACGTTCAAGCCAGTAGGTGGTGTTGCCGACGGAACCGTTGATTTCCGCGGCAAAATAGCTAGCCGATCCATTAAGTCTCGCTACCACTGGCACGGGGAGTTTCGGCCATCCTGCAGCCCAACCGGCCCAATCGGGCACCTCCACGATGTCCACTTCGCCGTTTTGACACCAGCGAGAGATGTGTTTGTACAAATGGTAACGACTCGTGATCGCCGCGATGGGGCCGGGAGGTCGCCGAAATCTCCACACTCGGACTCCTTGGTCTTCTTCGTAATCCGCCGACGGATAACTTCGTGGGTACATTCCCGCCACGCGGACCTGATGGCCTGATTGGGCCAATTCTCGTGCCAGGACTTGCACACAGGTTCCGATTCCTCCATGAGGCCCGGGCGGATATTCGTTACAGATGAAGCAGACTTTCATTAGGCTTGGACTGAAATTTTTTGCAGGACTGCTGTGATCTTGTCACTTGAACGTCCAATCGGCAGATCAAGCTCGAATTCGACGAACCTCTGTCGTTTCTCGTGGTCGAGTGAAGGATCCGCAAGGTAAGCGTTCACGTGCTCGGCCAACTCGTCCGGCGTGCCTGCGAATCGTGCCGCTCCCATTTCGACGACGGGACGGTAGTGCTCGAATTTGTAATAGTAATCTTTCAGCGGCACACCAAACGGCGGCGGCGACATCGTATTGAAGCCGATGTTCACGACCGGTTTGTCACGGATCGCAAAATCGAGCGTCATGGTGGATGCTACATTGATATTCAAATCTACATGCTTGGTCAGGTTCGCCAATAGTTGAATGTCCTCGCTCGAGGGAATCACGGAGGTCCAATCGCCCGGAATTGTCTGCAACCAGCGAGGCTTGCTGTAGATCAACTCGGGATAGTCGCGGCAAACATCACCGTAACGAACACGTTCATCGGCGCGAGTCACGGGGGCGGGGCGCAGCAGTACTTGCGGATTACCCTTGATGCGTCCCGAGCTGACCAATTCCATGAGGACCCGAACATGGTTTTGGTCTTCGGGGGTCGTGCCGGGCTCGCCGCCGGAGTAGCAAATGATCGGTCGCGACGGGTCCGCCCCGACTTGGCGACAGAATTCCTCGCGTGACCACACCAACGATTCATCCGCATACGGATCGAATTGCGGAGTCCCGACGACATGAATGTTTTCACCATTGACTTCGGGATAATATTGCAGCAATTCGTCACGCATCTGGTTGCTCCATACCAGAAAATGATCGAAAGGTGCCGCGATGCGTCCTTTGCTGGTGATGTTATCCCAGCTGAAGATAAACGTCGCCGTGGGGATTCCCATCGATCGCGCTGCCAGTGCCGCCGGAATCACTTCGAGACAGCGTTGATGCGAACAAAACAGGACCGTCGGGCGAATCTCTTCAAAGAGCTTGACATATTCGTCGACACTTTCCAGCTTTGCAGCCGCTCGATCATGCCATTGCAATAGCTTGCTAATCCGATGAGGCGAGGCGGACATCCAACCATAGGCACGCGAGGCATAGGTTTGGATTCGACTGCGTTTATTGCCTCGGACCGGTATCTCGCGAGCGTATCGCATCGCCATCGTGTCATTGAGATGCAGATGGGCATGCGACAACGATCGACGCAGGAAACGCACCAGAGGCTTGTCTCGATAAGGGATGCACTGTTTCCAGTGCACACGATTGTCTTGCGATTTTTGATACGCCGCGAGGTGTTGCTCGGGAATATCGTGAAACGCGTATACCTCACCCAAATCGGCGGCGCGATCGAGAAAGGAGCCGAGGACGAAGTTGCGAATCCCGACACCATCGGGAAAAAATGCTGCAGTTTTCATCTGCCCCATCTTAATCACCGATGTCTCGTTATCGACTTCCGAAAGGGCATTATTTGATTGCAATAACACGACCTAGTACTCGTTTTAGTGGTAATCGAGAGGTAATCATTTTGCACAGCGGACGGGGAAGACAACCTACCACTGATTCAGCCGCCACCACCGGCCACAGAGGCAATTTGATTAATCTGCCTTTGACCCACACGTAGGGAATCACCCGAGAGAACCCCGCCGCTTTAAAGACGCGTGCCAGCTCGGTGGTCGTGTATTCTTTCAAGTGTAGTCCGGTGGGTTCATCGTCGTCAAAAAATTGCGAGACATCATGAGGTCCCGACAATGCATTTGGCGTACGGCAGATATAGACTCCGCCGGGCGTCAGGACCTCCATCACATTTTTAAGATGGATGGCGGCGTCATCGGGATGTAGATGTTCGAATAGGTCCTTGCTGTAGGCGACATCCACGCTGTTTCGTTTGATTGGGATGTCACTGCCATCGGAGATCACCAATTCACAGTTTTCGGGACATCCGGCAATGGTCATGATCTCTTCAGAAACATCGACTGCATAAGCTTGCTCAACCAACTTTGCGACGCCGAAGGTCAACGCGCAATCGCCCGGTCCGATTTCCAGAAAGGTGCTTTCGGGAGTTAGGAATTTGCGAAGAAAGGGAATCGTGCTGGCAACACGTCGCGCACGTCCGTTTTGTTCTTTACCACTGACAAGGGGATGGTGTTTGACGCGTTGAAACAACTCGTCATAGACCTCCGAATAAAGCGTCGCACGTTCCTCGGCCGACGCGTGACGCAATCGATTGGCAAGTGCCTTTTCAATCTCGTAATGTTCGCGTATTTCCTCAATCGTGCGGCCATCATTTTCCAATACTCGTGAACTCATCATTTTCCCCCCGGCGGATGAACTTCATTGTTTAATCAAACTGTGTTTTGTCGTAGTCGATGGTTTCGTTAAGCTGCGTCCTTTGGCTTCGGCTCTATTTTGGTTTTGTAAAAATCATGACAGTGGTTTGTTTGGGAGCCAGCATGTCGTCTGGATCTGAATTGAAAGCTTGCAGACGTTGCGAAACCCATTTGCGAGTCGAAGCGAGATCGCAATCCTTGTTGACACCCCATTTTTTTCTGATTGGATTAGGGAATAACGAGATTACGCCCTTGGCTGCCTTTTTGAAGGTGATTCGCTTATGGAATTCGCACCGCCGTGTGAATTCCAGTCCGGCCGTCTTGGCGGCCGCTTCCCATTCAAAGAGCCGGTATTCGTGTTCGCCATTTTCGCGTCGCGTGAGCACGATGTCGCTCGGATACCCGTTCGCTTTTAAAAAATGAGGCGAGTAAACGTGGTCGAGCATCGTGTTGACATCATCGTCCGTCACCGAATTAGGATGACAGCGATCAAAGCAGATCAATACTCCGCCAGGTTTCAGCACGCGGGCGCACTCGGTCATCGATCGCGCCAGGTTGTCCGAATGATGCAGCGAATCATGTTCAACCGCAAAGTCGAGTGAATTGTCAGGAATTCTCAGATCGTCGAAGGACCCGATCACAGGAACAACTTTTGTCGCATCCTTGCCGAGCACCGAGGCGGCTACGATCTGGATTAACACATCGAAATTTTCGCAGACTTCCAATCCCATTACGGCTTTGACATTGGCACGTTTGGCCGCCACGGCTGCTAACAAGGCACAACCCGATCCGAGCTCAATTCCATAGCCTTGAAGAGGTTGTTCGAGCAGATTTTGCTCGACTAAATCCACCAACTCGCTCATCGTAGCTTCGGTCATGTAAACGTAGCGTCGGCTAATTACCTCTGCGCTTTCATCGGCAAGCTGAGTCGCCAATTGGTTTCGATAGCTAACCTTCACGGCGGATTCCAGTGCCGCCTCGATCGGCCAGCGAATGGCCTTCTGCGTGACATGGTAGTCGGTGATCAATTCATCGACCGTTTGATGTTCATTCAAGATGTCTGAATAGATGTCTTCAGTTGCCATGCTTTGCTCCGCGTATCCTCATTTGTTTGAACGGTCCAATTTGTGTTTGGATTAATCATCGCATCGACCGGACTGCTGTCGCCGAATACATCCAAAGGAAACGCGTTGGATAGATGTTTGGATGTGTCGACATCGGCCATCATCATTTTGAAATAGACCGAGTACATGCCGGGGCTCAACCACAGTGGGGGAAAGCTTACCGATACTCGATGCTTGCCAGCAGGTACGTCTGCGCTGAATCCAAGCTCTTCACTCGTTTTGCAAACTCCGAGCAACTGCTGGTTCCGCATGTCCGAAAAGAAACAAAACAGGCGAAATCCGCTGACCGTGTTATCGAACTTGAACGTCGTTGAAATTTCAAACGGTTCGGAATGGTTCAGCGAATTGGATTCACCGCTATCCAAAGCAATACGTCCAAATACACTTAGTTCATCATCTTCTTCGGGCGACTCATTGGATCCCAATAAACCCAAATCGGCGTAGTAGTCTTGGATCACCGTTTGCACGTCACCTTGCGATACAACCTGACCTCTACGAAGCATGATTCCTTGGGTGCACAGCGATCGAATCGCTGCCATGTTATGACTGACAAACAGCACAGTGCGTCCCTCTTTAGCAACCGACTCCATTTTGCCAATACACTTGTTTTGAAACTGAACGTCGCCGACGGCGAGTACTTCATCGACCAGCAGGATCTCGGGTTCTAAGTGGGCCGCGACCGCAAAGGCCAAACGCAAATACATCCCGCTGGAGTAACGTTTGACCGGGGTGTCGACAAATCGGTCCACCCCAGCGAAGTCAACAATCGCATCAAATTGTTTTTTGACCACACTGCGAGGCATTCCCAGAACGGCTCCATTGAGAAAAATATTTTCGCGTCCGGTGAGTTCAGGATGGAATCCAGTGCCGACTTCCAGTAAGGATCCGACGCGTCCGCGAAGATCCACAAAACCAAGCGTTGGATCGGTAATTCTCGACAGTACTTTCAGCAGTGTACTCTTTCCGGCTCCATTGGATCCGACAATACCGACGACGTCGCCACGCTTGACTTCGAACGAAATGTCTTTGAGTGCCCAAAACGAATTGTTTTCGCGTCGTTGCCGTAGTTCTTTTAACCCACCACGGACCGCACCGACTGCGCTCGTTGACAGATCCACCAACGATTCACGTAGCGTGCTATAACTTTTTTGTTGAGCGCCAATGCGGTATTGCTTGCCAATGCCCTCGGCGTGAATTGCCAGATCCGATTTCATGATGCGACCAATTGTTTCATCGAGTTACAGCAAAGGCCTAAGTTGATCCATTGCCAGACGTAAAAGCTATTGTCGCTTTCGCCTTTTTGATATTCATCCCATTCATTGCGCACCGAGCGAGCGTCGAGCCACTGGCCTCCGTACGTTTCTAATGCAGAGTTGATGTTTGCATCGGCCCAGTCTCGCAGGTCTTCGCGAAGCCATTCACGCTGAGGTGTTTGTAGTGGACGCTTAGGAGCTTCGACCACGCCGCCGGGCATCAAACGAGCCACGATCTTGCGAAGCAATCGCTTCTGGACCCCGTTGGCGATCTTGCGGTCGGCAGGTTGACGCAGCGCCAATTCGAATAGCCGATGATCAAGGAAGGGTTCGCGAAGTTCGGTGGAAGACCGCATCGAGATCCGATCGTTAAATCGTAGCGCCCGGGGGATCTTGGTGTGCATGGCGTCGCGGTATTGCAGGTTTCGCAGTGCATCGGGGTAGCGTGTGGGGGCTTGGAAGGATTCCGCAACCGCCGCAAATTCTTCGCTCAAACAGTTCGGACGAGTGGCTCCTTTCTTGGCCGCTTGTACCGTCCCCACGTCTTGGATTTTGGCCGTTCCATCAAGAACGCGTTTGTAATAGTCGTAGCCAGCCCATTGTTCGTCGAGTCCTTGGCCATCCAACAGGACGATGACCCCTTCGGCGCGGGCGCGGGCAAACAATTGAGCGTAGGCAAGCGTCGGCATGCCGCCGAACGGTTCGTCTTGGTGGGATTGCACGGACTCGGCCAATTCGGGCACGTCGCTTGGACGCAGCGTGCACTGGATCGATGGATGTTTCGTGTGGGCCAACATCTGATGGACCCATGGCAATTCATCATACCGATCATCGCCCGTAACAAACGTAAACGCTTTGACTTCGCTCGATTCGCCCTGCAATTCTTGAACCAACCCCAGCAGCGCCGAAGAATCCAGTCCACCGCTTAGATTGACACCCACAGGGACGTCCGAGCGGAATCGCAGACGAGTGCTCTCTTTTAGCACGGCTAGATACTCTTCGGCTACCTCGTCTTCGGATCTTGTATCCAGCGTTTGCCCGGAGCGCTGGACCAAATCGTACCAGCATGAGATGTTGAGTTGATTGTTTTGGATCGTCAGTTGATGGCCCGCCGGCAAGGACGCCACATCACGCCAAAACGTCCGCGCGCTGTGTTCGTAGACCCCCGCGGCTAAGTACGTCGCCCAAGCGACGGTGTCCGGCTGAGTCACCAAGCCGGCCGCCCGTAGGGCACGAATTTCACTGGCCAAAAGCCATTGACCCGAGGCAGATTTGGCATAATACAGCGGCTTGACACCAAAGCGGTCACGGGCCGCAAACAGTCGCTGCTGTGTCTCGTCCCAAATCATCAGCGAGAACATGCCGATGAAATGATCCAAGCACGATTCGCCCCAACGTTGATACGCAGCCAAGATGACTTCGGTATCGCTTTGGCTGCGGTAGGGATAATCGCTCAGTTCGGCGCGAAGTTCGACGTAGTTATAGATCTCGCCGTTAAAGGCGATTTTGTATCGCCCGTCCGCCGAGGACATTGGTTGCGATCCGGCATCGGACAAATCAATGATGCTGAGTCGGTTGTGACCCAAACCTGCGGTTTGCGCTGGATCGATATAGATACCCGACGCATCTGGCCCACGATGATGTTGGCTGGCCACCATCGCTTCGAGATCGTCTCGGGCTACCGAGTTACCGAAGATTCCTGCAATACCGCACATAGTTTTTCAGCGAGAAACATTTCTGTCTTGATCATCGATTCGGTGGTACATCCGCCGATATGGGGTGTGATTAAAAGTTGTCGATTTTTTCGGGCATAAGCGACGAGGGGATGATGTGACATCCCGCTTGTTCGTTCGTCGCTCAGAACATCCACTGCGGCTCCTGCAAGCTTGCCGCTTTGTAATGCGTCTAGCAACGCTCGTTCATCGACAAGTTCGCCGCGAGATGTATTGATGAACCAAGAACCCGACTTCATTCGATCGAATTGCTCTTTTCCAAAGAAGCCTTTGGTTTGTTCGTAAAGGTTGACATGGAGCGTGACAATGTCGGATTGCTCGAGCAGCGAATGCAAAGGTAACATTTCGACGTATTCGGGGACTTGGTCTTGTTGGACATTGGGGTCAACGGCGATGACGCGTGTGTCAAACGCGTGCAAATATTTTGCGACCACGCGGCCAAGTCGACCGAACCCGACAATGCCGATGGTCTTGCCATGCAATTCACCGCCACAAAACAGGTCTCGATTCCAATCCCCCGCGATCACGTGTTCCATCGCGGCTGGCAATTTGCGTAACACGGCCAATATCAATCCGATCGTGTGTTCTGCCGTAGCACGAATCTCGCGAAGGAAGTCGACTTCACCACGCAGTGAAATGACTTGGATACCGCGACGACCGGCTTCTTCCAAATCGATGTGATTTAAACCTGTCGTTGGGCTGCAGATGAATTGTAAGTGACGTCCACGATCAAGAACCTGTTTATCGATCTGGTGGCGAAGACGAATCCATAGCACGTCGGCATCTGACACCGATTCCAGCAGCCCAGGGCGATCCAAATCATCAAGCGAGACATCCGCGACCTGTTGCAGACTTTCAGCAGCTATAGCCGAAAACTGAGCCGACTCAGAGATCAGTAGCCTGGGACGACTCATTGGATGGCCTGCCTGTTTGCACGGCACACAACGGGTGCAATACTGGTTGTTGGAAAACAATCTGACATGTCTGGCTTAGGATCGATCAGCATCCGACTCACGGCTTCCTGAAACAGATTATTGGGTCTCTGAGAACGGTGCCAACGTCAGGATCAATAATCTGATAGCCCGTCTCTTTCAGCATCTCACATGTCCTCTCAACACCAGCGTGATACCACCTTCTTGGTCGTGGTGTGTTGTCTTCATCGAGTCTACGAATGATTTGATTTCCAGTGCGTTTCAGTTCAGATTTCACCAGTTTTCGAAGTACGAAATTGAGTGGCGAGAACCGCCGCTGCTTCTGGCCAAGCGCGGTCCAGATACTGTAATTTTCAATCGCTTCGATGGTTTCATTCCATTTCTCGTAGTCTGCCACCATCCAGAAACAATCGGCGCCACTCTTCAGTTTAGGGAATAAATTCTGGGCGTAGGCTGTTACTCCATCAAAGGACACGTGGCACAAACAGCCAAATGAGAACATGTATGTAAAATGGTCGTCGGGTAGCTTGCTGCATGTAAAATCTTCGACTTGCATGTAATTGACGTTGGATGCGTCGCCAACGTACTCAAAGAACTTGTTGTGCTCTGCCGAAAGTGCATCCATTGTCCAGACCTCTTTGGCTCCCAACATAGCGCGAGTCCACGCACCTCTGCCTGGGCCAATCTCTAACGCGATCGTTTCATCGTTAATGTAGGGTCTGATGCAGCGTAGCGTGGTTGCATGCAAGACACTCATGAACCCCAACTGTTGGTACGATGACTTCGCCATCGGGTTGAGAGGATCGCCCTCGTAATAGCCTCCCTGCCAGACACCCTGAAACGACTCTAGTTCTTTTGCAAATGCCTCTGTCATATTGATCATCCCTAAACTAAGTATCCAGCGTAATAGCCAGCTGCCAAAGGAAGACTTGGCATAGGTAAATACGGGTACAAAAAAAATGTTCTAACCGACAAGGATCTGAAACCGCCTCGCTTCTCGATCGGCCTCATTCCGCTGCCCGCTCGCGATGGTTCAAAAACTCAATCAGCCACTCGGCCATGACAAGGTCGAACGGAGTGTCGATATTGCAGGCTCGCTCCACTGGCACAATCCAAGCACGGCAATCCTGACCTTTGAAGGAATGCTGTTCCATCAAGACCGATGTTCGCGTGAGATAAACCGACCCTTCTCGCAAATACAGAGGGCGTAGATCTTGGCGGCGTTGTCCTTCGAACTCCTCGGCGAACGGGGGATCGATCACATGACCGCCGTCGTCAATAAATTTCATGCGGGCGGGATGTTTTTCGCCGACGTCGACGAAAGAGATCACCGAATCGGCTTCGGTTGTTTCGAGCAAATCGATCGCGCCGTCAATGTCCGCAGCTAATCGCAAGGGATGAGTCGGTTGTAGCGTAAACACGGCATCGTAATGTTCCCCCTGCGACTGGACAAACTGCACGGCATGTTGAATCACAGGCAACGAGGGTGTGTCATCTTTGGCCAATTCGGCCGGACGCATAAACGGTACGTCCAGTCCACACTGTTTGCCAATTCCCGCAATCTCGTCGCATTCCGTGGTGAGAATGACGCGTGTCAGTCTCGATGCGGCCAAGGCGGCTTCGGCGGTGTATTGCAGCAAAGGTTTTCCACACAACATTTGTACGTTCTTACGCGGTATTCCTTTGGAACCGCCTCTTGCGGTTACGATTCCAAGGACACGCATGCTTTGCTTTTCCCGTTGGTCGGTTCGGTGGATTGACCATTCGCCGAGGCTGCCTGTGCCGTGCTGCTGGCGGACTCGGATTCTCGGTAGATGTAGTCCAGTCGCTTTTGCACGTAGGGATCGAGCGTGGCAAGCGATGCTGCAATTCGGTCGGATACATAGCCATCGCCATACAATTCGCTGGCGGGATAGCGCCCCTTGGTCACTTGATCCAAGATCGCTTGTTCGATCGTTTCAACTTCGGGAGCAACAGGAGTCACGTGCTGATCGGTTTCGCGACCTTCTTGCCGATTGCCCACCAGGACAACGGGCGTGCCGAAGAAACCCGCGTCGCGAACGAAACTGCTCGAGTTGCCGATCGCACAAGTGGCATTGGCAAGTACTTGTAAATAGTCTTCGGGCATCAAGTTGATCAGCGTACGCAACCAAGTTGGGTTGTGTTTGTCGCGAAATCGCCGAATGGTTTTGCTGACGTGATCGCTGCCGGCGTCGATGTTGGGCCACATTAGTAGCGTCGGCATGCCCACCGCATGTAGCGCCGTCAGTAGCGATTCCATCTGTTTTGCCTCGCCTCCGTATTCGGTCGTCGTGGGGTGAAAGATCACCAAGGCATAAGGATTGTTGATGTCGATCGAGGCCCCGCTGCCTTTGGAGTTGATCAAATTCTGGCAATCACGTCGTTCCAGAGTGCGTGCGATGTCGCTGCTCGGACAACCGATCGTCAAGATGGTTTCGGGTTTCTCGCCCATGCGTACGAGATAGTCGGCAGCACGCTGGGTGCTCGGGAAATGGAAATGAGCGAATTTGCTGATGGCATGGCGAGCGCTTTCATCGATCGACCCCGAGACTTCGCCGCCTTGGATATGGGCGATGCACAGGTTCATGTACGCCGCCGCCATCGTCGCTGCGAGTGCTTCGTAGCGATCGCCGATGATCAAGACGACATCGGGATCGAGTCGTCGAAATTCGCTGGCGAATTCCACGACACCGAAGCCGAGCGATTTCGCCATTGTGGTGGGATTGGAGCCTTCGAGTTCGACGTAGATTTGACCACTGATTTTAAAGCCGTCTTGTTCGACGACCCGTACCGGAAGATAAAACCGCTCCAAAACCATCGTCCCTGCTGCCAGCACTTGACGCTCGAGTTCGGGTTGCGATGCAATCGACTGCATCACCGGTTTCAAGCGTCCGTAGTTGGCTCGGTC
>NZ_JBFHFD010000023.1:0-32609 GCF_041583735.1 Novipirellula sp. | reverse complement strand
TGAATCGTGCTCATTTGCAACAACGCGAAGCCGATCAGGCTCTTGATGCACGCATCCGCTCGTTTGAAACCGTCTTCGGGATGCAGCGTGAAGCCCCCGAAGCATTCGATCTGTCGGGCGAGTCCGAAGCGACGATGAAGATGTACGGTTTGCAACGAGGCGCCACCAGCGGGTTTGGATGGCAATGCCTGGTTGCCCGTCGATTGGCTGAACGCGGCGTGCGTTTTTTGGAGTTGATTGATGTTGGGTCGAGTTCGAATTGGGATTCGCACGGCAACATGGGCGACCATCAACGGTTGGCCAAAGCGATCGACCAACCGATTGCCGGATTGCTAACCGATCTGAAACAACGAGGCATGCTCGACCGTACGCTGGTGGTGTGGACCACAGAGTTTGGCCGCACGCCGTTTCACCAGAAAGCGGACCATCCCGGCCGTGAACATCACAACCACTGCTTCTCGTCCTGGATGGCCGGAGGCGGAGTCAAAGGTGGGATGGTGCACGGTGCGTCGGATGAGCACGGCATCATGACGGCCGAAGGAGCGGTCCACACGCACGACCTGCACGCCACGATCCTGCATCTACTGGGCATCGACCACGAGCGATTGACGTATCGTTACGCCGGCCGCGACTTTCGCTTGACCGACGTGCACGGACGCGTGCCAAAGGAGATTCTAGCGTGAATGGTGAAATTCGATTCATGGCTTACATGCCCAGCGCCGACTTTAACAATCGCACAAACGCATCGCGAGAAATCATTTCGGCCCCCATCGACAACAAATGCTCACTTGGGAATTGGCAATCGATTACATCGAACCGTTCGTGCTGAGCGACCGAGATCAGTGCCAACTTGGACGCATTGGCTTGACGATGGAACATGGACTCGCCGCAAAAGACACTGCCGATCGTGACGCCGTAAATGCCTCCGACTAATTCTTCGCCACTCCAAATCTCGCACGACTGAGCATCGCCGCTAAGATGCAATTGCTGATACGCTTGGATCATTTCCGGCAGGATCCAGGTGCCGGGATTACCGTCGCGAGGCATCGCACACTGGCGAATGACTTGTTCGAACGCTTGGTTCCAAGTCACGCGAAACGTTTGCCGACGGATCAGCCGGGCCATACTCTTTGAGACATGGATCGCGTCGGCAAAGATGACCGCACGTGGATCGGGCGACCACCACAGGATCGGCCCCTGTTCGTCATACCAAGGAAAGATGGCGTTGCGGTACGCACCAAGCAAACGATCGCTACTCAGATCGCCGCCGACCGCCAGCAACCCATCGACCCCGTCAGCGCAAACTGCAGCCTCCAAAGGGGGAAACCAACTCGGGTCATCGTTTCGCAGGGCAGCAATCTCCATCCGCCCATGCTATCCCGGCAAGGACTCCGGAATCAACCGGCTATTCAGAACGCCTCCACCACGGCCGCATCGGTCCCCAAACTCTAATCCTTCCTTCAGTTAACCGATTATATTTCCGCACTATTCACGCAAGTGGTTTCGTTGCCAAGCAAGGTTACGGATGAGGTACGAAGGGGAGGTTAGAAAATGAGAAAAACAGTCAGCCCCTTCACGAATCCAGTCTAAGCTGGTCTCCCATTTTTTTTAACCAGCTTATTTTCTAAACTTTATCCGACCGACTCGACCTGTACCAGACGGTCGCTGACGTTGATCCAGTAAAACAGCTTCATGCCAGCCGTACGTCGCATTCGTTCCAAATGAATTTGGAAGTCAAACATTCAGCGTAAAACACATTGCCTGATCGCACGGGGCTAATCGGGATGATGGCTAGAAATGGGAGAACAGTCCATTAACGACGGTAACGTCGATCCCAGATCTTTCAACCTTCCATATTTTAACCTTTCTTTTCCTGACTCAGTTTTACCGACCGTTCAGCGATCAGAAACGTTACAAGGTGAAACATGACGAGATGGTTAAAAAATGGAGGGTTAGAAAATGAGAGAAACAGACAGACCATTTATGAATCCAATCTAAGCTGGCGTCCCATTTTTAACCGTTTTGCTCTCTAACCTTTATCCTACCGACTCCAGTCGTACCAGACGGTCGCTGACGTTGATCCAGTGAAACATCTTCAGGCCAGCCGTACTTCGCATTCGTTCCAAATGAATCCGGAAGTCTAAGTTCGTTGCCTCCAGCGATGTGACTACGAACGCCTCATCCTGCGCAACCAAATCAAAATCCTGGTAAACGTTTCGATCTCGCCAAATTTGCCGCCGCTGGGTATGCCCAACATTCGAAAGCAGACATTCAGTGTAGAGCGAATTAGCGAGCTTGGTGCCTAAGTCTCGGAGCATTGAGATCGTCACATCAAGCAAAATCGCTGGACCGCGATATTCCCCCGAGTCCACTTTGAATGCGCGTCGCTGTGCCAGTGTATCCGAACAGTTGACGAACTTGGACTCGACGCGGCGCAGACGAAAATTGACGATTTTCGCTCGAGTTGCATCGAGTAACCGAAGGTAGTTCAGGACCTGACCAATATGACTTTCCTTAATAGCCGCGACGGTTTTTAGTTCATACAGTCCAGCCGATTCAACGACCAGATCGAGCCGATAGGTCTTTTGGAAATTCCCGAACGTGACAGTCAGCGGTACTTCGCGATCAGAACTGCCGAACCTGTCGAAAATCTTCACACTCATTTCCGACTGATAAGCAATTTCGTTCCAATAGCAGCCTAAGTCGTTATGGACTTCGAAAGCGACAGGCATCACCCTGAAGTCGAGATCACCAAACTGCTTGCTGGTCAATCGTGGAATCGGGATCGGGCATTTAACCGGCATCGCACTGCCTAAACGCACGAGACTAATCGGGAAAAAGGTTAGAAAATGGAGGGTTAGAAAATAAGAAAAACGGACCGACCATTCATGAATCCAATCTAAGCTGGCCTCCCATTTTTTAACCTTCCATATTCTAACCTTTCTTTACCCTGAATGAGTTGTGCGGACCGTTTCGCGATTACGAACACCATTGCGGAGTCGCGACGAAGTGGTTGGAAGATGACGGGCTACTAAAGGGAATCAAAGAACCTTCAAAGCATTGCGTCTTGGCCCTTCGGCACCATGGTGAACCAAAACCGGCGTCTGAGTTCGCAACAAAGCGAGTGGGACGATCTACCCTACAACGAGGGCAACGAACGCTCCCGCACAGCAGCGTCGACGTTTCCAATTCAGCATGACCGATTACTCACGGGTTTGGGTTTGATGAACAGCACTTCGCCTCGCTCGATCCATCCCTTTCGCAGATCGACTCGGAACCATCCATCGCTGTTCTTTTTGTGAAATCGGGTGGGGGATCGTTTGCCGAATTCTTTCAAGTCGTATTGAGCCCACGTCTTGCCCATGTCCGTTGAAATGATAAAGCCCGTGTCATAAGGCGAAGCGGGGGCGTAATGCGCCGACAAAATCACGTCGTCTTCGATGATCATGTTCGCCGACTCGTATTTCGGATTGAACATCATCGTGTGCTTTTCTGCATTAGCGAGATCGGCAGGATCGCAGTGGAAAAGCCCGCGGTCGTGTGGCATCGTGCCGTTTTGACCATTGGCATCAGCAGCCCAGTAGAGTCGGCCGTCGACGAAGTTGATGCCGCCCGATTTGAAACGCGAGTTGGAATTGACCGACACCAATACTTTCCAATCCCATCGATCACTCGCGGCGTCATAGGTGCCACGCAACCAATGGCACTCGTGCACATTGTCGCGGTCGTGGTCGCCGGTACAGGCGTAAAATGCGTTCTCGGCTGGGTTGTAGGCGACCGAGTGGATGTGCCGAGCCACCACCGGATTGTCGGCGTTGCCCAATCGATCGCGTTCCTTCGATCCCGGTTGCTGGAACGTTGGGTTCTTCCCAAACGCGTAGGCAATTTTGACCGATTCACCCTGGTCGGTCGAGTAGTAAATATTGACTGGAACCGCCCCGCCAAGCACGTTACAGTAATTGCCCCACACCAACATTTCCGTCCCGCCTACGTCCCAGGTATGCTCGCCATCAAGCGGATGGAAGTACCACCCCGGAGCATTGGGGTCCAGTGGCGTGTGCGGTAGGTAATCGCTGCCATCAAGATCTTTGACGATGATCTGCTTGTGTGTCTTCAGATTATCGGTGCTGAGATAGAGCTTCGTCCGCGTGGCAAAGAGAATATTTCCATTACCAAGAATGCAGCTGAACGTGATGTTATCCGCATTGCGAAACACCGCCTCATGTGGCCACGTCGTTCCGTTGTCCTCGGACAGATAAATTTTGCCGAGCCCGAAACCAAACGCCTTATTTTCCCGTTGCGAATCGATGTAGGGATGCTGCGGTGCAAGCCGATACCAGAAATGGTCGGTTTCACCGACCTCCGACCCTGCCGCGTAAAGCTGACGGCTAGGTAAGAACAAACCGCCGGCAGTAGCGGCGGTAGCGGTGGCAAGAAATTGTCTGCGAGTTGCAGCAGACGGCGAGCCCGAGTTGTCTTTAGAATACATTGCTTAGATACTCATCTTTAGATGTCGTTAAGGACGCTGGGACAGGCCATTCGATAAATGCATTGATTCACGGTTCTGATAACCCGACGCATCCGTTTTCAGGTTGTGATTATCAATCACTTTCAACTGCGTGTTGAATTGTTTAAGTTGCCGGCAACCAACGCAGACAGGAGGGCATGGAGACCGAAACCGGATCACCCACGGCGGTCAATCCACCGTTCTTTGAATCGATTCGAAACACCCTCACGTTGTTGCCGGTCATGTTCGCGCAGAGCAACCAGCGGCCATCGGGCGTGATCAACAAATTCTGTGGGCCGCCACCCAAACTCGACTTGATCCCGACCCGACTCAACCGGCCGTCGGAACCGATGCGATAGATCGCGATGCTGTCGTGACCACGATTGGTACCGTACAAAAACAGGCCATCCGGCGTGATCTTCAAATCCGCACAATGGCTCGTACCAGAGAAACCTTCAGGCAATGTCGAGATCGTTTGCTGAAGGGTTAGCCTGCCCGAGTCCGCGGCATAGGCGAAGAAGGTCACCGTGTTTTTCAGCTCGTTAATGACGTACACTCGGTTGCCGCTCGGATCGAAGGTCAAGTGGCGAGGTCCCGAACCGGGTGGCAAGCTGGCGAAGGGCTGCACGTCGTTTGCGACCAGGTTGCCGGTAGCCGCATCGAGTCGATAGATCAGTACTTTGTCGAGCCCCAAGTCGGCCGCCAGTGCAAAGCGGTTGTCCGGACTGATCACGATGCTATGTGCGAACGGCCCCTTCTGACGTTTGGGATCCACGCTGGATCCTTTGTGTTGGATGAACGAGGCGGCTTCTTTGAGTGATCCATCCTCGCGTACCGGTAGTGCTGCCACGCTGCCGGAAGCATAGTTCGCAACCATCACCGATTTTCCGCTGGCGTCCACATCGAGATAGCACGACGCGGTACCGCGCGCCGATTGTCGGTTCAAGCGAGTTAACTTTCCCGTCTCGGCTTCGATAGAGTAGGCCGCAATCGATTCATCTTCGTCGCCACCGAATTGGTCCGTATCAATGGCATACAAGGATTGCCCGTTGGGCGAGAGTGCCATAAAGAACGGTTGGCCAATGCCGGTGCTTTGATTTAATGGTTCTAATGCTCCCGTTTGCGTATCAAAGCGGAAGGCATGGATCGCGCCCTCATCGCCCGACTTAAACGCCGAGATAAAAACCACCGGTTCGCTGGCAGAGCCCGACAGCGAGAGAAGAAGAAGACCGAAGAGGGAAAGAATGGATGGACGCATTTCGATTCCTACATTACTTGGATGATAAAAAACGCGGAAACAATCGACTCTCGGTTTTGCGAACAAGACTTTGGTAGTGGACGAGGCCACGAATCCAAGAATCACGAGAAATCACATTTCGCTAAGGGACTCGTAGCCTCGTCCACTACGTCGCTTGTTGCTAAGGGACTCGTAGCCTTGTCCACTACGGGATTTGATGTTGCCTTGATCCGTTTACGGCAACTTCGGACGCAGTTCGTTTCCCGCATCGTCTATGGGATAAACTGCGTTGTGTTTTTCGAGCTCCGCAATCAACCCCGTCATCATCCGCCGCAGCACTTGCGGATGCGAATCCGCGAGATTGTTTGATTCAAAGGGATCGTCTTTCAAATTGAACAGTTCGTAATGTCCGCCATCGAACTGGATGAATCCGCCGGTGGTCTTTTCCTCGGGTAAGGTGTGGTAAATCACCTTCCAATCGCCATCACGCCAAGTGGTGAAGTAGTTGCTGCGATGCGGTCCGTGAGGGTAATGCATCAAAAAGGTTTGCGGGCGATCCGAGTCGGATTTCCCCGTGATCAGCGTTTGCAACGGAGCCCCGTCCACCACATGATCTGAAGGAACGTCACACCCGGTCAACTTTGTGATGGTCGGAAACAGATCTTGCACCGCAGCAATCTGGCTCTGAATTGCTCCGGCGGGAATCGGCAGCTTACTTTGCAACGCACTGTCAGCATTGGGTTTCGCCCAAGCGGCAATAAAGGGCACTCGCATACCGCCTTCGTAATGGGCTCCCTTCTTGCCTCGCAGTGGCGCCGCACATGCGACTTGGTGCTGATGTCCGAGTGGCGCGTCGGAACCATTGTCGCCAAGGAACAGCACCAACGTGTTTTCGGCGACACCGAGTTCTTCCAAATGATCGAGCATATCGCCAAGCGATTTGTCCATGCCTTCGATCAGCGTCGCAAAGGCTTGGGCATTCTTCGGTTTGCCCGAATCCTTGTAATGATCGGCAAAGCGAGGATCCGAATCAAACGGAGCATGGACAGCATAATGAGCAAAGTACAAATAGAACGGCTCGCCACTTTTTACCGTTGCAGTGACCTGCTTTTTGGCTTCGATCGTCAACGCCTCGCTCAAGAACGTATCGCTGCCGTGATATTTTTCTAAGTGCGGCACGGCGTGATGGCTACGCTTGGTTCCGTGACCATAGTTCTTTTCACCATAATAGCTTCCGGGGGCTCCAAAGGCGGCTCCGGCCACATTCACATCGAACCCAAGATTCAGCGGTTCGGCTCCTTCGTGATCTTCGGGCCCAAAGTGTGCCTTGCCAACATGAATCGTGCGATAACCGCAATCACTCAAGACACTGGGGAGCGTGACGTCCCCTTTTTTCAGACCTTCCCAATTCCAATCGGGTGCTCCGTGCGGCCCCGCGTTATCCTTTTCGGGATTGATCCAGTTCGTTGCACGATGACGAGCGGCGTTTTGTCCGGTCATGATCGAATTTCGCGTCGGCGAACAAACACTCATGGCACAGAACTGGTTAAAACGAATGCCTTGATCCGCCAACCGCTGCATTGCCGGAGTGCGGTAATAGTCATTCAGCGGAAAACGTTTGGGATTTCCCTCGGCGTCCGTCAAAAATGGCACCGACGTATCCATCACTCCCATATCATCCACAAGAAAGACCATCACGTTGGGGCGGTTGGCTTGGGGTGACTGAGCCACCGCCGACGCAATCGTTACGAGGACAGTGAGGCACGACAACAGAAATGGATGCAGTGTATTCATCAGGGGAAGGGAACCGTGGGAGTGGGGAGATCGTGAAGCGAAAGCGGATACGATAGGGGGGGGAAGGAATGGCCGGTAGGAATCCGCAAACGGAATTCGGAGCCTCTTACTTTAACTGACACGAACTGGCGTGTGGGCAAAGAAGCCTCAAATCACAAATTCAAAACCGCGAACAAGAAAAATCGATGAACGACCCGACGATATCCGACCCCAGCACGCCCCCTGTGACCACCGCAAACGGTTCGTTCGGCGGCGGCGAATTAACGCTGCGTGTGATCGTGCTGGGATTACTGTTGTCGGTCGTGATGGGAGCCGCCAATGTCTACGTCGGCTTAAAGGCCGGCATGACGGTTTCGGCATCCATCCCGGCTGCGGTGATGGCGATGTTGTTGTTTCGGCTGCTATTTCGTCAATCCACCGTGCTGGAGGCGAACCAAGTCCAAACGTGTGCCTCGGCAGGCGAGTCGCTGGCTGCGGGTATTATCTTCACGATGCCCGCGATGATTTTGATTGGCTATTGGCAGTCGTTTGATTTTTGGACCGTATCGATGGTCGCGCTGACCGGCGGGCTGTTGGGCATCTTATTTATGATCCCGATGCGACGCGTCTTTGTCGCCAACAATCCCGAACTGCCCTTCCCCGAAGGCGTTGCCTGTGCGGCTGTACTCAATGCCGGTGAAAGCGGCAATGATCAACACGATGCGGCGCGAGGCTTGATCATCGGCGGCATTGTCGGTGCGATGTTTAAAGTCGCTGCAGGTTTTCTGGGGATCGTTCAAGACTCGTTGCAGGTGGCGAAAACGGTCGGCGATCGCATCTTTTATTTCGGAGGTGACTTGTCACCGATGTTGGTTGCGGTCGGTTTTATTGTTCGCTTGCACGTGGCGATCTTGATTTTCATTGGCGGCACATTGGGGTGGCTGATTGGCATCCCCCTGCTTGGCGGTGCCAGTGGATATGCAGACCCGATCGATGGCGCATGGACGATCTGGAGCAGCGAAATTCGCTACGTCGGCGTCGGCGCGATGGTGGTCGGCGGAATCAGTTCTCTGTTTGCCGTGCGATCCGGTTTAATTGCTGCGGTTCGCGAGCTTTCGCAGGGGCTGCGGGGACAAACCGCTGTACGAGCCCAAAGCGAACGCGACATTCCATCGGGACTGATTCTGACGCTTGGAATCGCTTGCACCCTCATGCTGGCGATGTTGAACTACCGCTTCACCGGCGACCTGGGCGTCACGATCCTATCGACCTCGGTAATGTTAGCGATGGGGTTCTTTTTCACGGCCGTCGCCAGCTACATCGTGGGGCTGGTCGGAAATTCTAACAGCCCCGTCTCGGGAATGACGATCACGGCGGTCTTGGCGGCGGGCGGATTGCTGTGGTTGTTCAATTACTCGGGCACCCAAGGGATGGTCGCCACGCTGGGCATCGCTGCGGTGGTTTGTTGTGTCGCGTGTACCAGCGGCGATGTTTGCAACGATTTAAAAACAGGCTCGATTGTCGGGGCCGCCCCGTTTCGACAACAGATCATGCAGATCGGTGGCGTCGGGGTTGCAGCATTTGTGATGGCACCGGTACTGACACTGCTACACAACAATACGCCCGGCGGCATTGGCGGCGAAAAATTGTCGGCTCCGCAGGCCAGCTTGTTCGCAAGTTTGGCACGTGGGTTCGCCGGCGAAGGCGAGTTGCCGTGGAATTTGATCGGCGTCGGAGCTGGCGTGGGCATCGTGATTTTGATCATCGATGAAATTCTAAAACGACGAACGAAACATCGTGCCCACCTGATGCCAATCGCCGTCGGTATGTATTTGCCCTTTGGGTTGGCGACGCCGATTTTGATCGGGGGCATCATCGCAAAAATGTGTACCCGCAGCACCCCTCGCGCTGAGCATGACGGCGTACTACACCGCGGGATTTTATTCTCTTCCGGCGTGATTGCGGGTGAAGCATTAACCGCCGTTGGGCTCGCTGGCCTAGCCGCATTCGGAATCACCGCGATGAATCTCGAACTTTCGGCGAGTGTGCTGATCACGCTGACGGTGGCGGTTGCGGTCGCGATTGTCATCTTGTTCTTGATCATGACGCGGCCCCGCTTATCGTAACGTTTGCCGCCGGACAGCTGTTCGCAGCGTGTCAAAACAGCAGATCCATAACAAGCTGGCAATTCGAATAAACTTGAACTTATCTCGAGCCGAAATAGACTAAAGATGGAACATAGGTGGACGCGTCTCGACAGATCCCCGCCCCAATGCTGCCCCCCCTTCAGTACCGCGCGTTTTTGTGAGCCGATGGCGTTAGCTGCAGGCGATGTGAAATCCGAATTTTTTTAAGGCTCGCCGCTAGCACGGTCGGCTCGGTTTGGCCGCCTTAAGACCGGATGGAACTGAAGAGTTTTGGCAACTCGGAGGGCATGCCCCACGCAGGGGCTCAATGAGCGACGCGAATGAACCAAATTCAAAACAGTTTGGCCTCGCAAATTTCGACAGCCGTAATCATGTCAACCAACACAACAAGTTCCGCTGAATTTTCATTTACCGAAAGCCGTCGTCTGATTGGCGATCTTTTTCGAGCACAAGCCTGGATCTATTGGACCGACTTTCTGCTCACCTATGCAGCGGGTGCCTTCTGCTTCACCCAAGTTTACGGTGGCCCGATCTACGGACGTCATCAAGGATTTCAAGGCACGTTTGAGCAAACGTTCTTCTTTTTCGCCTCGGTTCTACTGTTCTACCGAGCGTCATTGTTCATCCATGAAGTCGTCCATCAACGCACGAACGAGCGGCTGAAGTGGTTTCGGATTGTGTGGAATCTGCTATGTGGCATTCCGTTTTTGATTCCTTCGTTCGTCTATTACACACACATCGATCATCATCGCCGCAAACACTATGGCACCGATCATGATGGCGAATATTTGCCACTAGAACATCAACGAGGGTGGCAAATTCTATTCTACCTTTCGTGGTGTTTCGTCATTCCAATCGTGGCGATGGTTCGCTTTCTCGTGCTTACTCCGCTGGCCTGGGTCATTCCCGGGTTTCGGGCGTTTGTCCATCAACACGCTTCGTCGATGGTGATGGATCCGACTTACATCCGCCCGCTACCGACGAAGAAGACGCTAAAGATTATCTACATTCAAGAGCTAGGTTGTTTTCTTTGGAGCCTTGTGATCGTCGTGATCGCACCATTGGCGGTAGGCCAGTGGCCGACGCCGTTCTTGATCCATGCCTACCTGTTGTCGGTGTGCATCATTTTTCTGAATTCGGTTCGCACGATTGGATCGCACCGCTGGTCCAACAATGGCGAAGAGATGGAGTTCTTGGATCAGCTGCTCGATTCGGTGAACTATCCCCACCACGCTTGGATCACTGAACTTTGGGGACCAGTGGGAACACGCTTTCACGCGCTGCACCATCTGTTTCCCTCGCTGCCCTATCACGCGTTACCCGAGGCCCACCGCCGGTTGATGAAATCGCTGCCCGCGAATTCACCCTACCGCTTGACAGAGGAACGCTCGCTGACGGCAGGCATTATCAATTTGGTCAAACGGAATCGACAACACACGACGATGCAGCCCGCAAGTCATCAGGCGTAACGCGTATCGTTCCCGGTCCTACGTTCCGATCGCGGGAGACGTTGATTGCAATACTACGGATTTTGCAATGTGGGATAGGCTTCCAGCCTGTCGAGGATGCTGATGACAGGCTAGAAGCTTATCCCACATTTTGGAGCGATCAACGACTAGGCAATCAGGTCGTGGATCACTTCGCCGCCGAACTGGCTGAGCTGTTTGTAGCGGCCGCCGTGAAAATAGGTCAGCTTGTTGTCATCGAGTCCCAACAAGTGCAGAAGCGTCACGTGCAAATCGCGGATCGGATGAACACACTCGACGGCCGACGAACCGAGTTCATCGGTGGCCCCCACGACGCCTGGTTTGACACCGCCACCCGCCATCAACATCGTCATCGCTTGATTGTTGTGGCCGCGACCGAGCGAATAAACGCCACCGCGTTTGTTGTTATCGGGCGTACGTCCAAATTCGCCGGTCCAAATCACCAACGTATCTTCTAACATTCCACGTTGCTTTAGATCGCGGATCAGCGCGGCCATTCCCTTGTCGACACTCTTGATTCGTGCGGTGTGACCACGCTCGAGATAATCGTGGCTGTCCCAACCACCGCTAAAGATTTGCACAAAGCGAACACCGCTTTCAACCAAGCGACGCGCCATCAAGCATTGACGACCAAAAGTCTCGGTTTCCGAATCATTTAGCCCGTACATCTCCAGCGTCTTCGCATCTTCCTTGGCCAGATCGATCACCCCAGGCACTTCGGTCTGCATCCGGAACGCCAATTCGTAGCTTTCCATCCGTGCGTTCAGTTTCTCGTCCTCGGCTCCCAATGACGTCAAATGCTGAGCATTCAGTCGAGCCAATTCGTCAAGCGCTCGTCGTTGATGTTCGCGTGTCTTGAATTGCTGTGGAGCGAGGTCCAGGATCGGTGATCCCTGAGGACGCAACCGAGTGCCTTGATAGTAAGGCGGCAGGAAGCCGTTGCTCCAGTTGCCCGGTCCGCCTTGTGGCAACGCCATCTCGGTCATCACCACGTAGCCCGGCAAATTCTGGTTCTCACTGCCCAGCCCGTAAGTGGACCAAGCCCCCAGAGCCGGGTCGCCTCCCAAGCGGCTGCCGGTGTTCATGTGAAACAACGCCTCGGGGTGGTTTAGCGACTCGGCTTGGCAACCGCGATAGTTACACAACTCATTGGCCACGTACGGGTCGGAAAGGTATTTCCACTGATCGCACATGTCGATCCCGTTGTCGCCAACCTTATTGAACCCAAATGGGCTGCCGACAAAGAACTTGAATCCCGTCTCTTGGCCTGCGGTCAACTTGGATTCCGATTTATGCAATCGAGTCAACTCGGGCTTGGGATCAAAGGTATCCATATGCCCTGGACCGCCCTCCATGAACAACATGATGACGTTCTTGGCTTTAGCGGGATGCATCGGTGGCTTCGGAGCGAGCGGGCCCGCAGGCGTCGCTTTTGCTGTTTCCGCCGCCATCAAATCGGTCATGGCGACCGTCCCCAAGGTTGCCCCAAGACCGTACAGAAAAGAGCGTCGGGTTGCGTTTAACATGGCATTAACTCTTCGAAAGGAAATGAATCGGGGCGAAGCAGGTGATTGCGATCGCGAGGGGGAATGATGGCATGACAGGCTGGAAGCCTATCCCACATTGACAGGCTGGAAGCCTATCCCACTTAGTCGACGTACATGAACTCGTTGGTATTGAGTAATAGCAAGCACATGTCGGCCAAGGCACGCGTTTGGTCCGACACATCCGCTGCTTTTTTGTCGCGTTCGTAACGTTCAAAGATCGGCAGGATCTCTTCATACTGGAACGGTTGGCCCGAAAACTCTTCGACCAACGACTGAGTGATAACCGTCGGATATTCCACCGGCTTGGGATCGACCGATTGATGGTACGTGTGCATGTCTTTGACATAACGCGACAACTGTTGTTGCTCATCGGCGGTCGCATGACGCCCAAGTGTCAGGCGAAACGCACGGTCGATCTGTTCGGTCAGCGTCTTGCATTCTTGTTCCAATCGCAGTGCCAACGCCACCGAACGGTCGGTCATCGTGTCACTGTTAAGCAGCGTGAAGACTTGCGGTGTCACCGAAGCCGTCTCACGCAACTCACACGAATCGTTCGGATTCGGCTGGTTGAACAATTCGGTAAACGGATCCGCCAATCCACGTACATGGTAGGCATAGATCGTCCGGCGGTTCCGCAACTCGGGGGTCCGCGATGGCTGGTACGACGGAGCCAACGAAAACTGGATCATTCGCGGTTGAAGCGCCACTTCCATATTGATCTCGGGACTGATCGGCAATCCACCCTTACACGGCTGCAGTTCGCCCGTAATCAACAGAATCGAATCTCGCAGTTCCTCGGCACTCAAACGGCGCCGGGGGAAAGAGGAGAGCAATTTGTTGTCAGGATCCGTTTCGGCGATCCGTTCGGCATCCACTGGAATCGTGGAACGTTTGTACGCGTCGGACATCATGATATTGCGATGCATCCGCTTGATCGTCCAGCGGTTCTCAATAAAGTCGCCGGCGAGGTAATCGAGCAACTCAGGATGCGAAGGCTTCGCTCCCTTGCCACCAAAATTGTTTGCGTTTGCGGCCAAGCCGACTCCGAAATGGTACTGCCAAATACGATTGACGATCGAGCGCTGCGCCAATGCGTTCTCAGGGTGTGCGATCCAGCGAGCCAATCCCAATCGTCGGCCATCCACCGATTCGGTCAGCAAATAAGGATCGTCGGCCTGGGGATCAACCGGCACCGTAACCGCACTCAACACGCCTGGTGCAACTTGATCGCCCAGTGCCGTCAGTGCTCCGCCGACCAAGATATGATTGACGAGTGATTCCTTTTTCTTGTCCGGAGTGATTCGCAATTTGCGAGCCCCGTTCCAAGCCAACTTGGCAAACTCGGCGTTGTAGACGCTTTGCGCCATCGGTTTGTAACGTTCAAGCCGGCGAGTCCAGATCCATTCATCTTGCTCACGAACTTTCAGCTGACCTTGCTCGACGTGATCCAGCCCGACGTGCCGTTCCGGCTTCTCTTCGTCTGGCAGATCCTTTCGCTGCTCTTCGTCCTTGTACGGCAGATTGTGCTCATCGAACCATTTGCGAGCCGCGGCTTCGCGTTTGTTTACCAAGCGTGTCTTTTCGGAAACCGCAAAATCGAGCATCTTCTGGACATGTTTGCGGCCCTCTTCGAACTGTTCGCGGCTTTCGACATCCAAAAGTGGTACATTCCGCTCGGCCATATGCGTCGCTGCAAACGCCGAATACATGCGGTAATAATCACGCGTCGGAATCGGATCGAATTTATGATCGTGACATTTGCAGCACCGCATCGTGGTGGACAAAAAGGTCTGTCCGGTAATATTGACAAGGTCATCCAAGAAAATTTGACGAGCCTCGTCCGCTTCGATCATCGCGTTGTCCCAAGGCCCCAGTCGTAAAAAGCCGGTGGCGATAATCCACTCGGCTTCTTCGGGCGTGTAGTCACCATTGAGCTGAGCTTTCTTGACGGCCCCTTCGTTGCCTATACTGCGAGCTCGCACCGACGCGTCGGCCAGTTCATCACCGGCGATTTGCTCGACCACAAACTCGTTGTACGGTTTGTCGTTGTTGAACGAGCGAATCACGTAGTCGCGATAACGCCACATATTGGATCGTTCGAAATCGTTCGCCATCCCGCCAGTATCGGCATAGCGAGTCACGTCCAACCAATGTCGAGCCCAGTGCTCGCCGTACGCAGGACTTGCAAGCAATCGATCCACCAACTCGGTCCAAGCCGTTTGCGAATCGGTTTCCCATGCCGCAACAAACGCATCGACCTCTTCGGGTGCGGGCAGCAATCCGGTCAAATCCAAGGTTGCACGACGAACCAAGTCTTCGGGACTCGCTTCGCTGGCCGGCTTCAAGTCCGCTTCGACCAGTTTCTTGTCGATGAAATAGTCAATCGCCTCGGATGCGTCCACCGAAGCAGGCAACAGATCGTTTTTGGCTTTCAGCGGTTCGAACGACCACAGGTCTTCGGGTTTGTAGCGACGATGGGTCCACTCGCTCGACGTACCGCCGCTGGTGGTCACGATCATTCCTTCGTCGGTCACTCGTTGTTGGCGTTCTTCATCGCGATAGCGGGTCTGAGCCGCTTCATCAGGCCAAGGTGCCCCGTTGTCGATCCAGCGGCGAACGACGGCAATTTGCGGTTCGGTCAAACGGTCATTTTCTTTGGGAGGCATCTCGAGCGTGGTCCACGTGATCGCATCGATCAGTGTTCCTTCGTCCGGTTTGCCGGGAACGATCGAAGGTTCTTCGGACTCACCGCCGCGCATCATATCCGCGAGTGTCAGCACACTAAACTCGCCTTTGATGTCATCGGGATCCGCGCCATGACAGCCAAGACATTTGTCTTTCAGCAGCGGCAACACCTTCAAGGTGAATTCACGCTCGGCCGCTTCGTCGGCCAGCACATTGCTAGTAAACACGGCGCTAGTTACTAACGCCGCGACCAGCAGAGGAACGATTCGAATGCTACGGATCATGTCACACATCAATAGGGATCTCCCGCCTTATAAATTTCACTAATTTCTTGCTGCGACAATGCTCCATTGAACATTGCAAATTCGTCCATCACCCCATTCAGATTCCGCACCACGAACGTGGCATCGGTGCGATACATCGGCTGGCTCCAATTACAAATGGACGCCGCGCCGATCTCGATTGCTTCCGCCAACGATTCGGGGGGAATCGCCTCACTGCTAATTTCTGTTCCGTTCAAATAATGAGCGACACGTTGGGCATCCACGTCGTAGACGGTCGCCAACATGATCCAGCGGCCGCTGAGCGAAGTGTCCCAAATGGGTTCGGAGTAATAAATTTTGTGCGAAAAGCTTTGCTCTTCTTGCGACTCCGCAAGCGGTGCCTTCACCGAAAAGAACATGCGGCCGTCGTCCATGATTTGCCAATGCGGCTCGCGTTCTTCGTGACCATCAGTCAGAAACAACGAGTTGTACCAACGGTCCAGGCTGTTAATTTTCACCCAACAATACAGAGTCAACCCTCGGTACGAGCCTGGAACATCCAAACGCACCCGGCTGCCAGTACGGCTGAAATCCAGTGCACCGCCGCTACGACCCCAGCGATCCGTTGCCCGCTGGGCAGCGACCACCGCACCATCCGATGCAACGTCGCGGCGTCCGGCGGCAAGGTTGACCAATTGCCGAGACCATTCTGCACTTGGATCCACTTGATAATGAGCAATCAGCCGAGGATCGGTCCGCAACCGTTCACTGGCGGCTTGCCACTGCTGCAAACGATTCGACTGCGACTGGGCAAGCTCTTTTTGAAACGCGACGGGGCCAACGAGATTCAGATCCGCTGTTTGAGTTTGCGAAACTTGACCATCGGACATTAGTTCCACCGACTCGCCCTCCAAAAGCCGCAGCGAATCCGCCACCGCAGTCATTCCTTGCGGCCGCAATTCGACTTCGCCATCCACCACTTGCACACTCGAGCGATCGTCGGTGACATCCACCGCAAACTCAGTCCCCAAGTCAACGACTTCGCCAGCAGCGGTCTTGATACGAAAACCGTGTGCGGCATTGGGCACCTGAGCTCGCGCCCGTCCACGGGTCATACTGATTTGCATGGGCGAGTCGATTGAAAAAATCGCCTCACCCTGAACGACCACCTGCACACCGCTGAACAATTCGAGGTGCACCAAACCAGATTTCAAATGCAATTCGCCCCCGGGCAACAAACCACCGCTGCCGATGGCGACTCCTTCCCAAACGGCCTCGCTTTGACCACTTAAAATGGCAAACCCGCTCGCTGAGGGCTCACTCTCGGGACGGCTCACTCGCTCGGAATTCGTGGCCGCGTTGGGATCCCAAGCGACGAGGTCTTGCGGTTCGTTGGCACCGCGAATCAATGGCACCACGACAAACACACTGGCCGCGATGGCAAGCAAGGTGCCAGCCAACAGCATCATACCGGCTGATTTGATGCGAGTCGCAGAAGTGTCGTTCGGCGTGCGCTCAATCGCTGGATCCGTCGCAGTATCGAGGACCGCGGCCACGTGGACGCTCGGATCCAATAGCGACTCGGCTGCTTCGCGTTCAAGAAGCACGCCCAACTGCAACCGTCGGTAATATTCTTGTCGCACTTCCGCGTCGACAATCAACTCAGCTTCGATCCTGAGAAAATCAGATTCGCTGATGTCGCCATCCAGAAGCGAATCGAGCAATGTGGAGCGTTCGTCAGGGGTCATTCCATGTCTCCTGAAGTCACAAGTCGCTGTTCAATACAATCTGCCAACTTGCTACGAAGCCGATGCAGCGTCACCTTGATTCCACCCACCGAGCGCCCGACGCGTTTTGAAAACTCGGCCAACGGTTCGGCCGATGCATAGCGACACATCAATAGTTCACGGCTCTCGGGTTTGAGCGACTTCATGCATTCCCGCAGCGCCGCATGTCGCTGCAACAAATCATCATCCAGAGCGACCAACTCGTCCGCCACCGTGACCTCGAGCTCGTCCGAAAATCGCAAACGAGCATCCCGGGCCTGTTGTTTTCGATGGTTCAACACTTCAAAACGGGCGATCGCAAAAGCCCAGGCCTTGAAATTGGTTCCGGGCTCGAAATCGGCTCGTTTTTCCCAAATCTTGGTATTGGTTTGCTGAATCACATCACTCGCCACATGATCCCCCGGCATCAATGCACGGACGTACAGCATCAGGGGCAGTTGACATTCGGTCAGCTGTCCCACAAACGTCGCTTCATCGGCAGAGTGAGAATTGGGCGTGTGCATACCCATAAATGCCGCCTCAGAGAAAAGGTTAACAAGAAAAAAAGTCGCCGCTGCGAATTTTCTTGGCGAAAGAGGAAGTCACTATTGTAGAGCAGAAAACTCTGCAAACACGGGTTTCCAGCAATCATCAAGGACAAACCGAGGCATCGATCTAGAGCAATCACGCCATCACGCGTGACCCGATAATTTGCCCCATAACTTCCATCGCAGTCCGGCAATTTGGTTGACTTGACGAACCGAATACCTCGCACTAACGTAACGAAACTGTCCTTGGTCGGACCCCATTTTTCTTCCTGAACTCTCGCCACGAATGCCACTGTGCTTTCGATAATCCGACCCTTTCTTGCTGCTGTCTTGTGCAGCGTCATCGCTCTGGGACATGCCCCTGCATGGCTGCATGTTGCGACATGCCATGACGGCGTGACGTGCGACAGTGGATCGGCAGATGGTGGATCGGCAGGGGAAAGCAAACCCCTATGTGTTGACTTGGCCCACGCCGACGAGTCGGGATCGGTTCACGCGGGTTGCTCACACGGATGCCATCATCACGATAACGAACCGGTCACGGCAACGGATGCCCCGGACGACCATCAGCACAGTCCAGCTCATCACGACCACGACCGCTGCCTGATTTGTCAATCGCTCACCGCCCCCTGTGGCTTCACCTGGGAGCTCGAAACCGCGGTGCTCAGCGATGTTGACGTCGAGCAAGCGGAAAATCAACGCGGCTTCATCCTCGTTTCGGCCTTTCTCGTCGTCGCCGCGCCTCGCGGTCCTCCTGCCATCGCTTGAGCCATTTGGCTCGCGAATTTCTTTTGCATCCTGTCGTTCGTGTCCTGCACTACGTGTTACTCAAGACACGTTTTGCTCAAACACGTTGCGGGTGACACTGCGTCATATCGCTGACGATCCTCCCTCGCGCCGGCAATCCGGGCTTGCGTGGCATCGCTCGCGATGTTTCGCGAGGCCGCTAATTCAATCAATCGTTTCGCTTCGACTTGAGGTGGCGTCAAGCCACTTTGACCGAGCCAGCGACGCGAGCGGCTGAAGTTGCGCGCCGCTAGCACGCAGGGCCTTACACCTATCCAATCCACTTCCACATCAATCGACAAAATGAGATATCACCCCCCAAATCGGCGCCGAGCCGCCTTCACCCTGGTTGAGCTGCTGGTGGTCATTGCGATCATCGGTGTCTTGGTGGCGCTACTGTTGCCTGCGGTGCAAGCCGCGCGCGAAGCTGCAAGAAGAATGTCTTGCAGCAATAACCTGAAACAGATCGCGTTAGCGGTTCACAATTATGAAAGTACGTTCAAAGTCATTCCCGCGATGACGGGTTCGAGCAGTTTTTCAGTGCAAGCCCGAGTGCTACCGTACATCGAGCAGGCAGGACTGAGCGACCTGATCAACTTTGAAGAACCACTACTCGTGGGCCCTGCTTGGATGGCTCGCTTCAATCCCAAACAGCGTGATGCGATCACCTCGGTCGTGCCCACCTTTCTCTGTCCAAGTGACGTCGGAGACCCCAATTTTGCAACGGTTTTTGCAGACGACAGCGAAGGGACGTGCGGCGGGTTGAGCTACATGTTCAGCTACGGCAGTGGCACCGACACACACTACGACGATCGCTACCGGACCGACGGCATGGTCTGGACCGATTCTTGGGCAGGATTTCGAGATTGTCTCGATGGCACGTCCAATACCGTGCTGATGGCCGAGACGGTGCTCGGGGACCAAACCAGCGGCGTCAGCGAAGCTACGCCGGTAGGTCCGCACCGCCGCATCGCCAATTGGGGCGGCACCACGGGCAATGTGGCTCCTAACCCCGGGTTTCTCGATAGCGGAACGCTCATCGCCAATCCCGATCTGGAGACCATCTTTCCGGCTCGCGTTACGTCCTACAGTGGCAATCGAGGCCAATCGTGGATTCGTGGTGTGCCGTATGCCACCGTGATCAATGGCTACATGACCCCCAACCACCGTATTCCCGACATCGGAATCCACGGCCGCGGCTTCTTTGCATCGCGTTCCTATCACACCGGCGGAAGCATGCACGCGATGGTGGATGGCAGCATCCATTTCCTGACCGATTCGATCGATCGCGACCTGTACCATGCCCTGTTCTCGCGTGATGGACGCGAAGTGGTGGAGGTGCCGAAGTGAAAACGCTTGCCTCCACTCTGTTGATTCCGTCACTACTTACACTCTCGGGTTGCGGTTCATTGCAACCGGGTCCAACCGAAACCGATGGCGTCTGCGTTGCGGTGACCTACGGTTCCGATCGACTGGCCGATGTGCATGTGCGCTTGCACGGCTCGGCAACCGGTCCCGTGCTAGCCCAGGCGATTTCATCGACCGATGGGATCGCTCGTTTTGACCCCATGCCGAGTCCGCAGCCCGATGAATACTTCGTCTCGCTCTGTTCGCTCAGCGATGGCGGCTGGATTCTCGATGCCAAGTATCTGAAGCCCGATGTCAGCGGCTTGAAACTAAAGCCGCTTGCCGAGGGCGATGTCCATTCCATCCGACTTCCCCGCGGTGCCGTTCGCTCGCTTACCCCAATCAATCACCGTTAAAATGCGATACCTCACCATGAAAACCCTACTTCAATTGGCCGCCGCTTGCTTGATCACGACGATCGCGACAGCAACCGCAAACGCCGAGGGCCGAACCGTCGCTCGGTTGTTTTGGCAAGACAACCACGACGCTAACGTGAACTACGGCGACCTAAAAAAGTCCGCCCAAGGATGGACGCTGCAACCGGAACCCATTCCCGACTTTCCATCGCTGGACACCGCCGAGCAAATGCTGGTGCAGATGCAAACGGATGCGGGCATCATCGTGCTGGGGATTCACGACCATGCCGCAGGCACCGTTGGTAGCGGCTGGATTGCGATCGACTCGGGCGCGGTCGAAGAATCCCACGGCGATCATTCCCACGTGCGGCTGAAACACCAACCAAGCGTGATGCACACCAGGATCGATACCGATCAAGGCAACCCCGCACACGTTTACAAGTATGGAAAATCGTTTGTGCTAGCCAACGACAGCAACAATGGATTTACCATCACCAGTGCGTCACGTTTACGAAAAGCAAAAAGCCTAGAAACGGCTACGACGTTCCACGAAGGAGGCCACGGGCACATCACGCTCGCCGCGATCGAAGACAAAGTGGTCTATGCCACCTGGATCGATCGCGAGGGTGACGATTCCGGTCGCGTCGATGTCGTCGGACTCGGTGAAAACGAAGGCAAACGGTACTCGATCCACTGTCCCACCGGAGGCCTGCACGGGGCGACGGTCAATTCGGGCAAAGTGTTCCTGGCGCCAAGCGACGGCATCTGCTGGGTTCACGCGGACTTGGATCTCAGTTCGACGGCGGATTCCGTCGCGATCCACCACCTTTCGCTCGGCAAAGACACCGACGACACTCCGCTTCGCACCGGAGCTTTTGCAAACCTGGATCAACTTGTATTGTTTACCGCTGGTAAAGGCAACGATGCTCGGCTTTGCTGGATCGACGCGGCTAGCGACGATCCCACGGTGGCGACGCTGCCCATCGAACTAGCCGATGGTGAAACGTTGACGACGCCATTGGCGGTGAAAGCTCGCGGCGGCAAGCGATTGGCAATCATGTTTCGCGAAAACAAATTGTCGCCCGCGGATGATTGTCTTTTGATTGTCGATCTCGACCCGAATGCAGATAAAGATTGCTCTGACGCCACCGTCGCTGCGGATCTTTCGATCGGAGGCAATCTAATCGAAGGCCACTCGGGCCATCACGAGGCAGTCGTCCTGCCGAGCCGGCGTGAAGTGATCATCAGCAATCCAGCCGATGGAACCCTTTCGCTGATCTCGCTAGCCGAACAGCGTGTCTTGGAAACATTTTCGGTAGGCGGAAATCCATCGCGGATTGTCGCGATCGGAGACTAACGCTCGCCCGCTTTTGTCCTGCCGCGTGAGGCGTCGCCAGCCATCGGTCCGACCACCTCCGGTTGTCGTGTCTCGCGCGGTGGGATTTTTTACACTCCACATCCCCCATTCCATTTCGTCCAATCCACGGCGTTTTTCGGGCGTTAAATTCAACCCGCCCAACCTTGGTCCTGCCCGACACGCTGGCTAGGGAACGGAGATGCCACGTGGCTAGGGGGTGGACGAAACTCTTGGCGAGTTTCGCTACGGGAAGGAGGCTCACTGGAGGGCAGCCTGCTATTTTTCGAGTTCAAAACCCGAGGCTTCCAATTGCTTTTGCACGGTGCCCGAGAACGCGTCTCCGAACGTGGCTTCCTCGGATGGCTCGGCCAACTTGGCTTGCTCGGCCGCGACATAGGCTTGACGCTCCTTGTTCAACTCGGCCAACTTGGCCTTGATCTCGGCGCGACGTTTTGACATCGCTTCGACGCGTTTGAGCCGTTCGGCAGGCGAGAGCGACTGAAGTTCCTCAGGCAGCTCTGCCACGTCGATCTTGGCAATCGCATCTTCGTCTTCTTCATAAGTGTCGACCAAATCACGCCCCACGTTGCGATACAGTGAACTGGATTTCGTGGCGGCACGGATACTGAGACCGCCGAAACCACTGGCATTGCGATCTTGCAATGCCTGATTTGATTCGTAACTCTCTCGCTTGCTCTTGGATCCATACCACAGGTACGTTTTGTTCAATTCGTTATTGAGTTTGATGATAATCGTGTCTTGCGGTGCCTTGATGTGCACGACCTTCTCATCCTGATTGATATTCAAATACTCGCCTTCGGCAATATCGGCGCCGTCTTTCCATTTCCCGTTGATGCCTTGTTGATAGTCGCCACAGTGGATCGTGTTGACGACAACGCCCGCACCAATTGCCTTTTTACAAGCCGAGCGGTAATCAACCGAGCCTTGCGTGAACGGTTCGTTACCGGCGATGAAGATTGCTTTGTAGGCGTTCGGCTCGCTGCTCCAATCGAGTCGCTTGATCGCTTCCTTGATCACTGCGCCACAATACTCGTCACCGCCATTGGTGCGGAGCGCGAAAAGCGCTTCGGAAACCTTGTCCAAATCATCGGTCAGCTTCACGACTTGGCGGATGTAATCTTCGCTGGCGGGCAAACCTGAATTGCCATACTCAAACACGGCGACGCGAAGCAGTGGCGTTTTGCCTCGCTTCTTGGCTTTGGCGAATTCTTGCACGATATTCCAAAGTTGACTTTTGGCTTGCCCGATCAAACCGTCCATCGAATTGGATGTGTCAAGCAGTATTGCCACGTCGACCGAAGGCCGAGTCCCTGAAAAGGGAGCCTTCTTTTTCGAATCGGACTTTTTGGAATCCGACTTTTTATCCTTGTCTTTTTCGATCGTGATCGTGACACCTTGGGCGCCAACGACAGGAATCATTTGCTGGCTAAAGCCAATTAGAATCGCCAGCGGCAGCACGAGCTTTGGAGTCGCTTGCATCGGATTTCTCCAAGAAAAGAAGGGGGGGAGCAGCCTACGTCCGAATCCGGAAAATGAGTCGCAGTGGGAGGAATCCAATCGTAAAAGGTGGCAGAAACGCCACCTCGCGTTGCTCATCCGGATTTCTTCCATTCTACGCGTTGACGATCCGCCTCGAAGCCAGAAAGCAGGTTTTCGCAAACCGACGGGGGCCCCTACGCCCTGTCTGAAAACCGTAGCGGGAGTCGCGGGCGGGCTATTGATTGAGTCGTACGACGGACTTCCTAGTCCGTCGAATACACCATTGACGGACTAGGAAGTCCATCATACTACCCTTGCCGCAGGAAACTTCACTAAATCAACAAGCCGTCAATCCTTTCGGCTGCATGGCATAACCCATTGGGAAATCGAAATGCTTCACGAATTCTGCTACCAAGTTTCCGCCGCTAATGCGTTCTCAGTCAGTGCCTAGCCGCCGCCGATACCTAACGCTGTGCAGCGTTTCGTAACGGAATCTCGTCAAGCGCTTCGGCGATAAGCGTCATGGAACGAAAGTCTTGGCGACTTTCGCTACGTCAAATTTGCACAAACCTTGCAAGAAAAAGATGCTTCACGGCGTTTCTCCATTCCGCCTCGTCTACCCTGACCAGACGAAGAAAAATCCCGGGAGCATCCGGATGCAACGGGTTGACTCGCCAAAAGCGAGCAAGTAAACTTCGCCCCATGTCTTGTTGAGAATCATTCTCAAAAGACCCGTCAAGCCAGCCATTCTGTAGAGCCAGCCAGACCCCCAATCGTTTTGTTCCCCACACCGGTGGCGAACATCATTCCGTCTGACACTCCCTCTCTATGGACCCTACCTATGGCTACCCACGCCCCTGCCGCATCGTCGTCTCGCCGCGGTTTCACGCTCGTTGAGCTTCTTGTTGTCATTGCTATCATTGGCGTTTTGGTTGGGCTATTGCTGCCGGCGGTGCAGGCCGCACGCGAAGCCGCGCGTCGAATTCAATGCAAAAACAACGTCAAACAAATTGCGTTGGGAATGTCGATGTTCGAGCATACGTTTGGTCATTACCCTTACTCGCGAACGGGGTCGCTGTGGCGAATCTTAGCATTTGTCGAACAACGTGAACTGGCGGAAACATTCAGCGCCGCAAAGCATCCTAACTTTGATAACCCTGCAGCCGACGAATACAAATGGGGTTACAACGGAGTGATTACGACCGACTGGAGTAACAAGCCATTGCTAACCGAGGCAGCGGGCACGGAACTAGGCGTGTTTCAATGTCCGAGCCGAACCGGATCGGGAACGCTATTTGAAGACGACATCGTCATGGGCGTCGCCGATTACACAACACCGCGGATCCCCTCGCTTCGCCCCGAAGGCCACCCGCTGTATTACCAAAGCGGCGAACCGCAGATGCAATTCAGCACGGCCATGACTCCCGCTTCGGGCTCACGAAACCGCAACCCCAATAACAAGGGTGGCAAAGCACGTGACATCACCGATGGAATGAGCCATACGTTGATGTACTACGAATGCATCGGGACCCCCGAATTATTCGTCCGAGGCCGGATGGCGGCGACGACCGGTGGCGCAGGATTGACGTGGGCAGGCGGTGGTGATGGAGTCAAAATGCGTGCTTACAACGCAGACAACATGACCGCGGACACGTCGAACTCCAATCGTGGCCTATCGACATCGTCAACTCCGTCGATCCCCGATACCCCAACGGATTGCAGCAAAACCTCTGCTTGGGAAGCGACCATCGATACGTGCGGAACCTACCGTGCGCTCAATCACACGAACAAGAGTCAGCCATACAGCTTCCACTCGAGTGCGGTGAACATCGGACTCTGCGATGGTTCCTCACGAACGATCACTGACACCATCGACATTGGCGTTTTTCTGAATCTGATGCTCCGCAATGACGGGCAGCTGCCAGGCGAATATTGAGTTTGCCGGGGATACCGATCGCGGCCTCGAGCTATTCGGTATCAAGTTTGATTTGCAGCCGACGGTGACGGTCGTCCCAACCGACGATCGTCCCCTGGCCGACCCAGCGATCGCGTCCAATCTGCTCGAAATCATCAGCCAATTGATGGGGAACATACAACACCAACGGCAAAGGTGGGTCACCGTAGTGAGCCCACACGGCGTATCCGTCTTTGAAGACGTGCGGATCTTCGTCGCCTGCGTACAGCAACCGTCGCTCGACAAAAGCTTCGATCCGAAATGAAAGCCCTGTCACAGCATCGACAAGTGTGGCGAGTTGCTCAGGCTCGTCCCGCAGCGACCACAGATGGTTGGCGGTCTCGGCAAAGGTAATCCCATCGGCATTGTCGCGTACCGCTGGCTGCGCAATCGACGGCACCGGACGTTCCATCGGTTTGCCCGATGGCAACACTTGCAGTGCAATCTCTTTGGACCAATCGGGCCAGCGCGGGATGTCAATGCGAAGCGTGGTCGCCCAGATCAAATCGTTGCTCGGCAAATCGAGCGTGTAGGGAGCATCCTCGGGCAACGTGACCAAAATCGGAAAGCGGCGTTCTTGGCCCGCCGCCAATGTCGTGGCCGATTGCAGTTCGGTTGTCCGTTCAAAGAAAACATGTTTATGCGTTGTCTTGTTGCTACCACTGCCGCTGACGCAAACCTCGCGAGCCTCGAAATTCAACGTGATCGCATTGACGTTGACGTTCTTGCGAGGGCGAAGCACAAGCTCGCCCTTGACCTGGTCTCCGGGAGCGACCACGGTGGGCGAGACTTCGTAGACCACTTCGCCTAACAGATACTTTGGCAACAAGACCTTAATCGCATAGCCGACGGCGAATAGAACGGGAAAGATACCAACACAGATCAGCGAAAAGGGGTTTTGAACCATGAAGAACATGAAACCCGAACACCAGATCATCAGAAACACGCCGATAAAAATACCGGCAAAGACGGACCGGCTCGGTGCCTTTTTCGTCACAGCCGCCTCGGGTCCACAGGTCGGACGCATCAGAATCGGTACCGAAGCCTTGGGGTCAAAGCCCCAAGGAATTTTCACACGAGCATCGATGTAGTGATCAACGTTCAGGTAGTGCCCGTGATAACTGGGCGGCCAATCGCCTACGGGCAATTCAAACGGGTACTCGACGACTTGGCCGGCCACCCATTCGCCTTGGAACAGCGTCGTGCTGGCGAAAGTCCCCGAGGTCACGTTGCCGCGTCCATGGGTCTTCCAAACTGACTCGACGACCAATCCGCTGCACTTCACGTCCTGGTCGACGTTCACACGAACCTTGCCGCGAACGGTGCCTCCTCCCTCGTACAAAAAGTTGGCACCCTCGGCTAACTCAATCGACAAATCGCATTTCGCCATCGCTGTACACCTGGTGTTGAACTTGCTCGTAGAGGTAACCTTCGATGCCGCGGATATCACTGCCAAACCGCGACACCAATCTGTCGGCGTCGTGCTGCGACAAGGTTGGAACCGGCCCCGGCCCTAATCGAGACGCCTCGATTCGGCGATTTGCCGAATCGGCTACCAATTGTGCGTTATTTGTATCACCTAACTGATAGGTTGTGACCTCGTACCCCGCTTTTTTCAGCGGACGGGTCAAATCGCGATGCGTCGCCAACACCAACGGCATCCCGCTGGCGAAGATGCGATGCATCACCTTTCGCGGTAATCGCTGAGCCTCGTCGATCATCAGCGGAACCCCTTCGGCGATCGCACCGCAGGGCAAATCTTCGTCGAGATAAACGTAAGACGCATCGGGAAAATAACGCAGCATCGCCAACATTCGCGTCGTCTTGCCGCGACCGCACTCGCCAATCAATTGCAGTGCCCTCCGCGATCCTTGCACATGCGAAGCCAGCTCCGCCACATCGACCACCGCCAACTCAGCTCGCTCTTCTCGCGTCAACTCACCAAATGGATTTCGCCACAAATTGCACCATGCCCATGGCAAACCGCTGTGATCGCCACGATGCGGATCGATGTGAGCAACAGGTCTATCCATCGAAGTGTTTGAATTCATCACGGTTGCTGAAAAAACCTTGAACGCACAGAATTTAGGACCGTCGGAACAATGACGCTCGTCACGACGCTCGCATCGTCCCCACTGAACCCCGACTCGGACATGTCACGTCGCCCCCCATCCTCTCACAAGTGGCACGGGGGTGGTACATGGTCGACGCTCTGGATGATGAAAACCAAGAAAAAGAACCCTCAACTAAAATGAACGAACCTTCCCCCGCGATAAAAACACCGATCCGTTACGAGTCGGCGATCGACCTATGGCTACTGATGCTGCTGATGCTCTCGCCCGTGGTGGCGGTCGTGATTGGCGGTTACTTGATGGTGAACGGTCGGCCCGGGGATGCGTCACTGCTGTTTCTGGCCGGCGCAGCCACCTTGTTAGTGCAAGGTATCTTCGTTGTCCCTTGTCGCTATACGATCCTCGAAGACGCCGTTTCGGTTCGATGCGGAATCCTGTGTTACCAGATTCCCATCGCCGAGATTCAATCGATCGAAAAATCGTCGAGTTTAAAAAGTGCTCCGGCTTTGTCGCTTCGTCGAGTTCGAATTCAAACGAAAAAGCGTGAGTACCTGGTATCGCCGAAAGATCGCGAAGGGTTCATTGCCACGATCAAGCAAATGGCGAAGCTCGATTGATTCGTAATCACGACAAAAACAGGTCTTCGATTCGCCGCGTCGTTTGATTCACGTCATGAAAATCACGGACGTAACGCAGTGCCGCATCAGCACGCCGAATCGCCGCGTCACGATCGCTGAGAAAATCGCGAATGGCACTGGCTAGCGATAACGGTTTGCCGGGATCGGCCATCAACATCGTTGGCTCTTGATCCATCAACTCGATCGTTCCTCCGGCACGCGTGGCGATCACCGGAGTCCCCAGTGCCATCGCCTCTAAAACCACGTTGGGCATCCCTTCGAACAGCGACGGCAACACGAGCGCATCCGCCGCTGCGATGCGGGCGGCCGGATTGGCTTCGACTCCGACAAACTCGATCGAATGACGCCGGACTTTCTCTGCCGCCAATTGATGCAATTGCGATCTTAGCGGCCCATCGCCGACCATGATCAACTTCAGAGGTGGAACTTCGGCAGGCCAATCCGTCTCGGCCAGTGCCACCGCTCGAATCAAATCCGCATGCCCCTTTTCCGAAGTCATCCGCCCCACACAAACCATCGTGACGTGATCGGGATCACGCGGTGGGGCCGCTGCCGATTTCAGCAGCAAATCGTCGCGATCGACAGGATTGGGAATCACCGTGACCGAATCGGGAAACAGCTTGTAATATGTTTCGGCCGACCGAGCGGCAATTTTGCTGACGGCCACCACCGTGCGAGCCTGGCGATAGGCGGCTGATAATCGCCATCGTTTCCAGCGAACAAAACGTTTTTCGACCAACGGCAGCGCTCGCTCGGGCGGGCTGACAATCGTCGAGATCCGTGGAATCCCCAGTCGTTGGCAGGCCGGTGCCGCGATCAAACTCATCGCAAACGTACGATCGTAAACCCCTGCGATCTTTTCTTTGATCAACAGCTCCCGCAGATGAGCGATCTGTTGTCGTAAAATGCGGCCAGGAAAATAGAGCTGGTTTGGCTGCGGAACATCGGCAAACGAATGCACAGGGACATCGTCGGGAATTTCCGACATCAAGTCGCCCGCACGCTCGATCACGTACAGATGCGGCTCGAACCGAGCTCGATCCAAATGCCGCAGCAGCAGCAGTGTTTGCCGTTCGCTGCCACCGCCTCGCATCGAACTGATCATCAACAGCACACGTTTACGCATTAGGGCACCTCGACTTCGACCCACACCATGCGGTGGTCACTCGCCGAGATCAATTCACGCTGCGGATCTTGACGTGTGGGCCAAAACACGCCGGCATCCAACACGTTTAGTGACTCGCTCGGCAATACATAGTCGACGCGAAAATGACCACTGCTGCCAAAGTCGGCAGTATCCAGCGTGGGGTCGCCCGTGTGTTTGGCATTGGCCTTGCTTTTTGCGTTTGGCTCCGCTGCACCTGGCGAGCGAGGTTTGGGGTCTTGAACACGAGAGTGGCCGAGCAATCGCCGAATTGCGTCTTGTTTGCCGTCACCGTCGGCTGGATCGGCGTTCAGGTCGCCAAGGATGACAAAGGCTTTCTCGGCCGCCATCCCTCCGCTGTTCCCTGCATCATCTCGCAAATAGACTGCGTCCGGGTTGTCGATATAGTCTAGCCAAAAACGGATCTCATCGTGATTGCGGCAACCATTATGATCCTCGGCACCATCAAATACCGGCGGTGTCGGATGACTTGCCAACAAATGAATCGTGGCGTCGCCAATTTGAATCGGCACATCCAGATGATTCTTGCTCGATAACCGCAGCTTTGACCACACTCGGTCCTCGTGGTACGGCTTTTGTGTTTCGGGGTCGCGAGGCCGATTCGCATCCGGCAGTTCGGACCACAAATATTTCTGGAACGTGCGAATGTTTTTCTGGTCGATCGGAAAGCGACTGTAAATCGCCATCGAATACTGACCGGGATAAACGCCGTAACCCCACGCATCGGTGGCTTCGCCGGAGGCTGCATTACCGTTCAAATCCAACCCCGAATCGATCCCCGTATTGCTCGCCGCCGCGTAGATATAGGGATACTCGATCGGGCTGCGGCCCGATTTAGCGATCGCAAAATATTCTTCGGCGAGCAGCCGAGAGGTCGCCGCATTGGGTTCGTAATCAATTTCGTTTACCAGCAATAGATCGGGGCGCACCGTTTGCACAATCGCAGCAAGCTTGATTGCTTTCGGATCACGTCCGTCTATTAGCCGCTCGTAGACCTCACCAGCCTTTTTGCCGTACAAAGAAACGTTAAAAGTCGCGACGCGGATATTCACAGACTCAGTGGACTTCGTGGTGGTGGGCTCGGCGGCGGAACAGGGGGGGGCACAAACCGCAAGCAAAACGAGCAGGCTGCTAAAAAGGAACCCGTGAACCGAAGTTGAAAACATGAGGGGATTGCACCGCGGGAACAGACTATCGAAGTTGGTAGCCGCAGTGTAACCGTTTTTCTCTTACATCTGATCCATGGTGACCATGAAACGTTCGCTATCTTCGCAAATTGAATCTTCGCTTATCGACTGGGAAAACGCCGCCCCCCACCAATCACTCGGGGCGACGCTGGTCGGAAAAAATCAGACACGATTTGTTGTCTGGGCACCCGAGCGAGACCAGCTCGAAGTCGAGTTGGTCGGCCAAGATCGCAAAGTCAAATTGCAAAAAAATGACGACGGATATCACGTGGGGCTCGTGGAGGATTGCGGACCATCGGAGCGTTATTTCTACCGCTGTGACAACGGTCCACAACGGCCCGATCCTGTGTCCCGTTATCAACCGCTCGGGGTGCATGGACCGAGCGAAGTAGTCGATCCCGCATTCGCTTGGACCGATTCGCAGTGGCAGTCGGTCGAGCGAGACGATTTGATCATTTACGAAATGCACGTGGGTGCGTTCACGCCCTCGGGCACATTTCTCAGTGCGATCGAGCGACTCGATGAACTGGTCGAACTTGGCGTGACGGCGATCGAATTGATGCCGCTGGCCGATGCGGCGGGCCGCTGGAACTGGGGCTACGATGGCGTGAACTGGTTCGCACCGAACCACAATTATGGAACGCCTGCGGAACTAAAACAGCTTGTCGATGCGGCTCACCAAAAAGGTTTGGCGGTGATCGTCGATGTGGTCTACAACCACCTTGGCCCCGAAGGCAATTATCTGGGTGAGTTTGCTCCCTACTTTTCCGCGAAACACGGCACGCCGTGGGGCGACGCGCCGAATTTTGATGATCCGCGGTGGGGCAGCGAAGTCCGCCGCTATGTGATCGCCAACGCCATCTACTGGCTTGACGAATTTCACATCGACGGACTTCGAGTCGACGCGATCCACTGCACCCGCGATGACAGCGATCCTCATATCGTCGCGGAGATGAGCGAGGCGGTACGGCGTTGGTCCGAAGCAGCAAGCCGAAACGTGTTGCTGATCGCCGAATCCAACGTTCACGATCCCGAGATGAACCGACCGCTCGCCGAAGGCGGGATCGGATTTGACGCCCAGTGGTGTGACGACTTCTTACACAGCGTATTTGCGGTGGTGCGTCCGGGCGAGCAACTTTCTAACCGCGTGTATCGCTCAGGAACCGATTTGGCTCAGTCGCTGTCCAAAGGATTTGTGTTTGAGGGGACCATGCGAAAGGATCGAAGCCGGCAGACGCCGGAAACGCGAACGGACACACACGGACTGGTTTATTCGATCCAAAACCATGACTTCATCGGCAACCATCCGCTAGCCAAACGATTGGATCAATTGACTTCACCGGCGGCACAGAAGTCGGCGGCGGCACTGCTATGCTTGACGCCCGCGATTCCGATGCTGTTTATGGGCGAAGAGTTTGCCTCGAGCCGGCCGTTTTTATTTTTCGTCGACTTTACGGACGCGGAACTACAAGAGGCCGTGGTCAACGGACGCCGACTTGAGTATCCGCAACACGATTGGTCCGAAGGCTTGTTGCCGACCGAAGAGGCCGCATTCCGATCGTCGAAATTGGAATCCCGAGAGGACGGCAACCAGAGTATGTGGCGTTGGTATCAATCGCTGATCCAGTTGCGGAAACAGTGGCGAGCAGCGGGATTATTGAGCGATGCGAACATTGAAACGCATTACGACAGTGATTCGAGTCTGTATCAAATCCGCTACGTGCAAGGGACGGAAACTGCCACGGTCTATTCGCGGCTAACCACGAACGAAACCGACGCCGCCCCGATCTCGATCGAGCCCACTGGCGACTTACTGCTCGACTCACTACCGGAAACCTCGGTGGAACACGTTGGTGTCAATGAATTGCTGCCCAACCAAGCCAAGATTTTCTATTCAAGTGGTTCGTAGACGAGGATTGATGAGGCAAGGTTGATCCCTCGCTGCATATCTTGCGCTGTATCGTGCCAATAGGCTTGTTGGTGCGATGCGCCGGATCCTCTACACCACAAGGAAAGTTTTGGTAGGAAGATGGGAAAACTGACCGGCGGATCAAGATGAAGGCGGCTTCATTGTTGGCGATGCAGATCAACTGGATCGCACGACGGCGGTATCACAATTACATTTTTTATCCTTCCATTTTCTAACCTCCTCTTCGTCCGCGCTAGGTCGTATTGCGGCGGCTCACGCCCGCGAATCGTCCCACGCGTGCTAGTGCCTTGCATCGTG
>NZ_JBFHFD010000022.1:0-32629 GCF_041583735.1 Novipirellula sp. | reverse complement strand
GTTTCCGCATCGCCGGTGGACTTCGCCGTTTTGGGACCTGCTGGACGAATCGGGTACCCAGTCAAGCGAAACGTCGACGCTGCGGTGGATGGGCTGACTTGCTGTGGATCGGCTGTGATTGTGCGACTGGCCATAGCGTGATTGGCGACCGTGCTACTCGTAACACTGCGACCTTTTACACTGCGATCCTTTGCAGCGTAGCTTAAATGAGGCCATCGCTCTGCAGCTCCGCTGACACACCCCCCGCTGATCACCAGCAGACTGAGGGCAAATCGCAACCGACGTCGTTTCGTTTCTTGCAAATTTGCCAAGCGAAGCTCATCCTTTCGCCGCGATTCCCCCACAAGGGCCGGGCCAGCTCGGGTCACACCGCAAAAGCGAACGCGAGGCGAATTCCAGCGATACCGTCAGCCAAATCCGTTTGGCCGTATGATTGAAGTGAATCGGTCGCTTTCATTCTGCGACTCAAACCTGTAACGCGGGATTGCTAAACACGGTACAACCGTCACCATGATGGACAGAACGATTGTGCCGATTGTGAGGAATTCTTGGTGGCCAACATGACAATGGAAACAGCGAACCCAACGCCCCGAACCCAAAACTTGACGACGTCGTTTGGCATGAAAACGATGGTGATGTCGTCGGTACGCCATTCTTGGCGAGTTTCGGCATCGGTCGCGCTGGGTGTCGCGACAGCCACCGCGGTGATTGTCGGAGCGTTATTGGTTGGCGATTCGATGCGAGGCAGTCTGCGTGAATTGACGATCGAACGACTCGGACGCACCGATTCGATGGTCGCACCGGGCCACTTTTTCAATAGCCAACAAGTCATAGTCGCTTCCAGTGACGCTGTCCCGCTGATTTTCTTTCCCGCAGGAATTGTCGAATCCGAAAATGCCGAAGGCGATGTCACCCATCGCGCCGGATCGGTGCAGTTGATTGGATGCGACGAGAATTTCTGGGACCTGGGCGTGCAGAGTGTTCGTCCGGACGTGTTACCCAGCGATGATGGCGTGGTGCTAAACCAGGCGACTGCGACCGAGTTGGGAGTGAACGTGGGGGATTTAGTCACGGTGCGACTGCCGGTCGAAGCCGCTGTGCCCGCCGACAGTCCACTGGGCCGCCGCGACATCCAAAGCGAAGGATTGCCGCGAATGAAGGTGCTGAGCATCATTCCGGATCGCGGTTTGGGACGATTCTCTGTCACAGCCAGCCAAGCGGCCCCGCTGAACGTTTACCTTCGCCGCGAGACCGTTGCCGAGACGCTGCAGCGTGAGGGACAAGCCAATTTACTGCTGTTTAATTCGGCCATCGATCCCTCGGCGCTAAACATCACACTCGAGGCACTTGGGTTGGATCTGAAACAGGTCAAACAAGTTTTTGTCGGCGAAGAGGACGCGGCGGGCAGCAGCGAAAGCGAAACGATTTTTGAATATGTGTCACTGACTAGCGATCAACTGCTACTTCCCGAGCAAGTCGTCGAGCAGACCGTGCAAGCGTTGGGGCGTGACCGCGTGACGGAGGTCTGCACGTATCTGGCCAATGCCATTGAACGAGTCGACGAGGAGGGCAAGGTGATTGCCTCGGTCCCCTACAGCACGATCACGGCGATTGATTCTACACCGGAATTGCCTCTGGACTACACGTTACCTGCGAAGTCAAACCGCACTTCCTCAGGTGCAGCCGGCGACACATCCCTTGTCCCGCTGGTCATCAACGACTGGACAGCAAAACAGCTTGACGCGGAAATCGGCACTCTGCTTCGCATTGCCTACTACGAACCCGAAGTCGAAAACGGCAACGAGATCGAGCGATATTTCTCAGCGGTGGTGACCGGCATTGTCCCGATCACGCGGCCCGCGAAACCGTACCGTCGATCCCGCGAAGCGGTGTTTGACAAGCCGCCGACGGTTTACAACGATCCCGATTTGACCCCCACGGTGCCGGGCGTAACGGACCAAGATTCGATCAGCAATTGGGATTTGCCCTTCAAATTGACTCGCGACATTGAATCGGCAGACGACGAGTACTGGAACGATTTCCGGCTAACCCCGAAAGCATTCTTGCCGTTGGCTGAGGGGCAACGTTTGTTTGGCAGCCGGTTTGGAAACACGACGGGGCTTCGTATCAAGGTCGCCGGAAACGAAAGCGAAGCCCAACTGCAATCCAAGATACTCAGCTCGCTGGAACCTTCGTTTGACGACCTTGGTTGGTCGATTCACCGCATCCGCGAACAACAACTTGCCGCATCGCGAGGGACCACACCGTTTGACGCCCTTTTCTTGTCGCTTAGCTTTTTCGTCATTTTGGCGGCAGTCATGTTGATCGCAATGTTGTTCCGACTGGGGCTGACACAGCGACTAAAACAACTTGGCACGCTGCTGGCCATTGGTTGGACTCCACGTCGGCTCGGACGTTTGGTACTGAGCGAAGGAGCCGTCGTGGCGACGATCGGCGTTGTCCTGGGGATCGCCGCCGGGATCGGCTATGCGATGTTCGTGTTGTGGGCGCTTCGATCATGGTGGGTCGGCGCGGTCACGGTCCCCTTTTTGACGTTTCACTGGACAATGCGAAGCTTGTTGATTGGCTCGACCGTCAGCTGGGTCGTCGCGATGGCCACGTTGGCATTGACCGTTCGCTCGATCGTAAGAGTCGACGCACGCAGTTTGCTAACGGGAAGGGACCAAGATCAATCGGCAACGCCCTTGCAAAAAGGAAAACCACGCGGCGTGTCTCGGTTACGGATTGCGGCGGTTTCCCTCGGCGTGCTAGCGGTAATCGTCGCGGCGGCGGGAGCCCAGGCGGGCGGTCAAGCCGCGGCGGGTGGCTTTGTGGGCGGCGGCATGCTGTTGCTCGTCGCCGCACTGACGCTGGTCTACAGTCGACTGAAACAGCCGCACCTACGATCCAACGACGCGGTCGTCACGCTTTCCTCGTATCGATCGCTCGCGACGCGGAACGCCGCGCGGCATCCGCTGCGGAGCACATTGACGATTGGTCTGATGGCCACCGCCGCATTTTTGATTATTGCGATCACCGCGTTTCGGCTGCGGCCGACCGAAGCGGGCAGCGGCGGATTCGATCTTGTCGCACAAACCGCTCAACCGCTTTATCGCGACTTTGCCAATCCTCAAATCCGCGACGACTTGATGGGCAAAGACGCCGCGACGATGGCCAATGCGATCGTCGCCCCGATGCGAATGCGTGCCGGGCAGGACGCGAGTTGCAACAACTTGTACCAAGCGACCAGCCCCACCGTGCTGGGCGTTCCCGCCACGTTTGCGAACCTGTTCCATGAAAATCCCGAGCGATTGCCTGGTTTTGAATGGGCCAAATATGCAGCGGTTGCGGATGGTCAATCGCCTTGGGAATTACTTTCGCCCGAAGCCAAGGGAACCGCAGCAGATCCGATTCCGGTGATCATTGATTTGAACACCGCGATGTGGAGTCTGCAGATGCAAAAAGGAATCGGCGAAACCAAGGCGTTTGAGTTTGAACCTGGCAAACCGCTGTATTTGAAAGTGGTGGGGTTGTTATCGAACACGCTGCTGCAAGGCAAGTTGCTGATCGGTGAATCGAATTTTGAAACGCAGTTCTCCGATCTCAGTGGTTATCGTTACTTCTTGATCGATGCCGAATCGGACCAGATGGCCCAGGCCGCTTCGGCACTGGAAAATCGTCTTGGCGATGTTGGGATGGACGTTTCGCAAAGCGAATCGATTCTGGCGAGCATGATGGCGGTGCAAAACACCTACCTGCGAACGTTCCAAAGCCTGGGGGCGTTAGGATTGTTGTTGGGAACGGTTGGATTGGCGATTGCTCAATTGCGAAGTGTGCTGGAGCGGCGTAGCGAATTGGCGGTGCTGCGAGCGATCGGGTTTACTCGCGGGCGATTATCCGCGATCGTGCTGCGTGAAACCAGCATCCTGCTATTGGTCGGAATCGGTTGCGGCGCCATCTGTGCGATGTTGGCGGTGTTGCCCTACGGCATTCTAAGCGGGATAAATCCACCTTGGATCGAGCCACTGTTGATCGTGATGGGTATCGTCGTCTTCGGGTTGCTGGCAGGATTGTTAGCGGTGCGTCAAGTCGCAAAAATGCCGCTGCTCGACTCGCTACGCGGAGACTAGGAACGAATGCAGATTGTCGCCCACCCCCTGACCAAAGCTTCTCATCAAATTGCGATGGACGAAGCATTATTGCTGATCGCGGAAGAGCAAACGTCCAACGCGGGAGGAACGTGCGAGTTCATTCGCGTCTGGGAATTCGAGCACCCTACCGTGATCGTCGGGCGATCATCGCGAGTTGCCGAAGAAGTCGATATCGATTTCTGTCGCAGCGAGGGGATCCCCATTTTTCGCCGCTGCACCGGTGGCGCCTCGGTGGTCGGCGGCCCTGGATGTTTGATGTATAGCGTGGTGCTGGATCTGGATTTGCGTCCCGACTTGGCTCGCATCGACGTGACACATCAATTTGTGATGCAGCATTTGCAAACCGCGGTCAATCGCCAACTTCGCACAGCGACCGAGGCGGCACAATTTCAAGGAACATGCGATTTAACCTTCAACAATTGCAAGTTCTCGGGAAACAGCATGCGGATGGCCCGCCATCATCTGCTGTATCATGGCACCCTACTGTACGATGGTGATTTGGCGTTGATTGCTCGATGTTTAAAATTCGCACCGCGGCAGCCTGATTACCGCGCCGAGCGGGATCACGAACATTTCATTACCAATATCAATGTCGACCCCGCGAAACTGAAACGCGACGTGGTGGAGGTGTTCGGAGCCCGCGAGACCTGGCGTGAAGCTCTGCCGCAATCGCAGATCCAAATGCTGTGCGAACAGCGTTACGAGAACACCGGATGGAATTTCTCGCGTTAGCGGTTTATCGTTTTAGGTCCGCACACTCGAAGAGGTATCTTTCGCACCAAACGCATCGCCCATCGATCGTGTTTTCCGGCACACGTTTTGCGTCTTGACCGCCAAGGTGCTTCTTTTTTGCACTTTGACAAAATCTCCCGTATGTTCATCTACCGTAATCCTCGTTCACCATGCTTCCAACAATGAATCTCGAGTCCTTGAAATCGCAACTCGCTAAATATTCACAAGAGCATGTCCTCGAATATTGGGAGGAACTTTCGGACGAGGAGCGTCAAAACTTGGCAGCTCAGATCGAGGATGTCGACTTCGAAACCATTGCCACGCTGGTGGCCGGGAAGGACGAGAAGATCGATTTTGAAACACTCGCGGCCAATGCCGAAACACCGCCTTCGGTTCGTGCCGACGGCAGCGGAGCAAAGTGGAGCGTTGACGAAGCACGCCAGCGGGGTGAAGCCGCACTGCGTGCGGGCGAAGTGGGCGCGATCCTGGTCGCGGGTGGACAGGGCACACGATTGGGATTCGACCAGCCCAAAGGCATGTTTCCGGTCGGTCCGATCTCGAACCGCACGCTGTTTCAGATTTTTGCTGATCGGCTACTGGCAATTGGCCAAAAGTACGGCGTCGCGATTCCGTTTTACATCATGACCAGCGACGCGACCGACGCGGAAACACGAGCCTATTTTCAAGAAAACAATTACCTCGGCATGTCGCCTGATGACGTGCGAATCTTTCGCCAAGGCACGATGCCTGCGGTGGATGCCAAAACGGGCAAGTTACTGATGGCTTCGAAAAGCTCACTTGCGCTCAGCCCCGATGGTCATGGCGGAACCGTGCGGGCACTAGACCGCAACGGGTGCCTCGATGACGCGAAAAAGCGGGGCGTTAAATGTCTGTCCTATTTCCAAGTTGACAATCCGCTGGTCAACGTGTGCGAGCCCACGCTGATCGGGCACCATTTGTTGTCCGGCAGCGAGATGACCACGCAAGTCATTCGGAAACGCTATGCGATGGAGAAAGTCGGAAACATCGCTTTGGCCGGAGGCAAGGTACAAGTGATCGAATATAGCGACTTGCCACAAAAAGCAGCCGAAGCGACCGACGCGGACGGCCAATTGAAACTGTGGGCAGGCAGCATCGGAGTGCATGTGATCGACGTCGACTTCCTGTGCCGAGCGAGCGAGAGCACGTCATCGCTGCCGTTCCATCGCGCCCAGAAAAAGGTGCCCTACTTGGATGCCAACCAAAACGTGGTCACCCCGAGCGAACCCAACGCGGTAAAATTTGAGAAGTTCATCTTCGACTTGCTGCCCAGTGCAAAAAACGCCTTTGTGGTCGAAGTCCTTCCGAGTGAAGGATTTGCGCCGGTGAAGAATGCTGATGGAGCAGAGAACGATACACCTAAATTAGCCAGAGAAGCGATTGTCGCGCAACATCGCCGCTGGCTCGAAGCGGCCGGGGCGAGCGTGGCCGAGGGAGTCAACGTGGAGATCAACCCCCGATTTTCGTTAACACCGGAAGAGCTTGCCACAAAGATTCCCGCGAATTTGCAGATCGATGCCGATCGTTATTTCGAGGCTTGATTACAATGAGGGGGCATAAATCGCCATAGCGACCGATACTTTCGGCACTGGGTGTGGTTTAATCAGTGGCTCCGTCCAGATCGGGCCTGAAACGATGCCCTTCCCCCCTTCATTTCCCACCCAATTGCAATGATCAAACCCGCTTCCCGCTTGGCCTCGGCCCGCCATCGACGTGGGGGCCTTATGGCTGGATTTCTCGTTTTTTTGGTAATCGCAGGAACGGCGGGGTGGTTTGTCTACAGCTACCTGGCCAAACGCGCCGAGGGCATTTCCACTAAAGACTTGATCACGTCCCCTGTTATCGTTTCGCCCTTTGACCACATCGTATTGGAACAAGGCGAAATCGAGAGCAGCAGTAATATCGAAGTCACCTGCCAAGTGGAATCGCGAGGCAATAGCTCAGGGACTGCCATTCTGTGGGTGATCGACGAGGGAGCTCGCGTTTCCAAAGGCGACAAGCTGGTCGAACTGGACGCGTCGCAACTCGAATTGACGTTGAAAGAATCGCGGATCCAAGTGATCACTGCCGCCGCGAACGTGGCGACGGCGAAAGCCCTTGTCGAACAAGCCACGATTGCTCGCCAGGAATATCTCGAAGGGGTGTTCAAAACCGAAGAAAAGGCAATTTTGAGCGAAAAGGCGATCGCCGAGCAAGAGCTTCGCAAAAATCAGTTAGCGTTGCAAAGCAGCGAGAGATTGGTGGCCAAGGGGCTCGTCAAATCGCTGCAGCTCGACGCCGACAAATACGCCGTCGCCAATGCCCGAAACCAACTGCAAGCCGCCGAGGGCCGATTGCGGGTCCTGCGAGATCTCACAAAACGCAAAATGTTGGTCCAATTCGACAGTGATATTGAAGCGGCCAAAGCCCAACTCGCCGCAGCCGAAAGCGGATTGTCCGAAGAGGAGCAAGAACTAACCGACGTGAAAAAGCAGATTGAGAACTGCGTGATTGTCGCTCCTTCGGAAGGCGTGGTGGTCCATGCGAACCGCTACAGTTCACGAGGTGGCAATGCCGAATTTGTGGTCGAAGCGGGAGCCACGGTGCGTGAACGACAAGCCATCATTCGCTTGCCCGATCCGAGCCAAATGCAAGTAAAATGCAAGATCAACGAGTCGCGAATCACGTTGATCCAGGCGGGAATGCCCGCCAAAATTGCTGTCGAATCGGTAACCGGTTTGCGGCTAAAGGGAGCTGTCGTCAAGGTCAATCGTTATGCCGAACCGGGCAGCTTCTTCAGTTCGTCGATTAAAGAATACGCCACTTGGGTCGAGATCATTAATCCGCCTGACAACATTCGCACCGGAATGACGGCCGAGGTCCAGATCTTCGTCGAACAAATTCCCGATGCGACTCAAATTCCAATCCAAGGATTGTACGAGCACGGCGGCAAGATGTACTCGCTCGTGAAAACGGGACCTCAATCTTTCGAAACTCGCGAAGTCACGATCCGGGCCACCAACGACACGATGGCCTGTATCGATGAAGGACTCAAGGAAGGCGAAACGGTCGTGCTGAACCTGCGTTCATTCCTGACGCTAATGGATCTGCCCGAGTTGGAACAGACCGACAACAGCGATATGCGTGAAATCGCCGCCGATCGTGCTCGCGATACCGCTCGCGACGGCGAGACGATGGACGCGACCGAGGGTCCCGGTGACGAGGCAGGCGGCCCACCACGCGACAGGGGCGGCCCGGGTGGATCTGGCCCTGGCGGATTTGGCCCGAGCGGATCTGGGCCCGGCAATCTGAGACCCGGTGGGGGCAGTTCCGCCGGCGGTGGACGCCCCGACCCCGCAACGATCGCCAAGACGCGAATCCAGCAGTCGGACACCGATGGCGACGGCAAACTGTCGAAAGACGAAATCGATGCGATCGAAGATGAACGACGGCGTGGGTCGCTCGTCGACGCTGACACCGATGGCGATGGCATGGTCACCGAATCCGAACTGACCAGCGCGATGCAAAAACGCATGTCGCAGGGCGGCGGAGGCCCGCGATGAGCATGAAGGAAGCGTATTCCACCGAAACGCGGCCTGTGGAGGCCGCTCGCGATACGCCGCCGCGGATGGCCACGTCGATTCGTAATCTCAAGAAAGAATACGTGCTCAAGAGCGAGACGGTACGGGCACTTCGCGGCGTCTCGTTTGATGTCCCCGAAGGAGATTACGTCGCGATCATGGGGCCGTCCGGAAGCGGCAAAAGTACGCTCCTGAACATGCTCGGGTGCCTTGACCAGCCCACCTCGGGAAGTCTGATGATGGGCGACGACGACATCATCACGTTGACCGACGACCAACTTGCCGATATTCGCAGCAAGCGGATCGGCTTTGTCTTTCAATCCTACAACTTGATTCAACAGCTAAGCGTGGTGGAAAACATCCAAGTCCCGCTCTACTACCAAGGCCGGCTGGGTGCGGCAGAACTCGAACGCGCTAAAAAGATGGCCGCTCGGGTGGGATTAGCGGATCGCTTGGACCATCGCCCCTCTCAACTTTCGGGTGGCCAGCAACAGCGTGTTGCGATCGCCCGCAGCTTGATCAATGACCCCTTCTTCATTCTCGCCGACGAACCAACGGGTAACTTGGACTCAGTGACAACCGAAGAAATTCTCGGCATCTTTGATGAGCTGAACGAGGAAGGCCGCACGATCATCCTGGTAACCCATGAAGATGATGTCGCCGAGCGTGCCAAGCGAATCGTTCGCCTGAAAGACGGGATGCTTGACCGCGATGAATTGATTAGCGAAGAAAAACGTGCCGCCGCCCGCGCTGCTCAACACGAAAACGTCGTTCAACTTCTTGCAAGGCAATCGTAATGCTTTGGTTACGAACATGGCAACTTGGTATCAAAAGCCTTTCGCTGCATCCGCTGCGAACGGGTTTGACGATGCTTGGGATCTTGATCGGCGTTTGGGCGGTGATCGTGTTGACCGCGATCAGCCAAGGCGCCAGCGATCAAGTCCAAAAGCAAATCGAGTCGCTCGGTGCCAACACCATCATCGTCCGCAGCGTCAAACCGCCAGACGAAAAAATGGCGGGCATGTCGGCCAGCAAGTACGGGCTGCTACGTAGCGACTTAGAGTTAATCTTGGGAACGGTCCCCACGATTCAAGCGGCGATTCCAATCCGCGAAATTCGTCGCCAATTCAGTTACCAAGACCGTATCCTGGACGGGCGGCTTGTCGGCTGCACTCCGCTTTACGATGACGTCAACAATCTGGTCATCCGTAAGGGGGGAGGTCGCTTTTTGTCGGACGCCGACGGCATCCATTCGGCGACCGTGTGCGTGATTTCCGCAGGCGTGGCGGACCGTTTGTTTCCTTACGAAGAACCGCTTGGCAAACGGGTGTATGTACCGGAAAGCGAAGACTTTTTCAAAATTGTCGGCGTGCTCAAAGCGAGAAATCCGTCCGCAGCGATCGGCGGCTCGCTTGATTCTCAAGATTTCTCTTCGGACATCTACATCCCGATTCAAACGCTGCGAAAACGCGTCGGCGATACAATCATGACGCGGCGTAGCGGCCAGTTCCAAGTCGAGATCATGGAATTGAACCAAATCACGCTGCAGGTCGAGCGGGTCGATCAAGTCCGCAGCACCGCAGCGATGATCGAATACATGCTCGAACCCAAACATGCCGCAGTCAACGACATCGCCGTCGTCGTTCCCTTGGAACTGCTTGAACAAGCCCGCAACTTGCGGATGATGTTTCTAGGAATCGGTATTTTAATCGCCTGTATCTCGCTGATCGTGGGTGGGATCGGGATCATGAACATCATGCTAGCGAGCGTTACCGAACGCACCCGTGAAATCGGCATTCGTCGTGCACTCGGTGCAAAACGTGGTGACATCGTTCGTCAATTCTTGGCGGAAACGCTGGTACTCAGCTTCGCCGGTGCAACCCTTGGCATCCTGCTTGGGTTCTTGGGGCCGGCGATGTTCAGCGGATTGATGTGGATCGTCCAGACCGGATTCCCCGACAAGTTTGCGGCCCTTCCCGATGCGATTCGTGAAGCGGAACCCACGATCGTCTACGGCACCATTCCGTTGGCCGTCGTGATCGCGGTCGCGGTCGGGCTGATCAGCGGGTTGTATCCTGCGATCCGAGCCGCACGCATGAACCCGATCGAAGCGCTGCGACACGAGTAGTCCCGGTGCAGTGGGCTGTACACTGGACAACGACTGGGGGCTTGCCCAAACCGGCATGATCTCCTGGAAGCCTATCCCACAGGATACGCGGCTATTTGGCCTTGCGGGCGACGACGCGGTGGAAGTGCAGATAGACTTCGCGGTCGATCACGCGGCGTACCCCTTCGGTTAAACACGCCGGCTCGTTTTCGCTTTCGCCGATCCGGATGACTTCATCTAACTTGGTCCCAGGCGAAACGGCAAAGGTGCGTTGGTTGATCGTCTGGTTACCTGCATCGAGCTCGGGGATGATGAAGTGGCAAGTCGCACCAAACGTCAACATGCGAGCGCCGTAGGCATCGTGATACGGCCGAAATCCAGGAAAACCGGGCAGCAGCCCATGATGCAAATTGATGATTCGTCCGCCGGCGAATTGCCAGCACGTCGAGGGGGGCAGGATCCGCATGTAGCGAGCTAACACGACGTAATCGACTTCGTAGCGATCGAGCAACTCGACCATCAATGCATCGTTGGATGTTCCTTGTCCGTCGCCGATCATTTCAAACGCCGCACCAAACTCGGCGGCCATCGGAGCAAGCTTTTTGCGATTCGAAATGACCACCGGGACGTCGGCATTGATCCCCCCGTCCCGTACCGCTTCGAGAATCGCCCGTGGCGTGTGCTCGAGATAGGTACAGCAAACCGCCAAACGCGGACGCTCAGCCCGCAGCTCGCTGCTCCAAACGCGAATCGCCAGCCCGGTGACTTCACCAATCTGCCGCATCGCGTCGGACAATCGGTCGAACTCGGTCGCCGGGATATCGATCCGGCAAAGCATCGCAAACAGATGCTCTTCGTCGTGATCGTACATCTGGATCTCGGCGATCCGCGCCCCCTGGCCGGTGACGTGGTGAATGATCGGATCGGCCAAACCGACATTATCGGGCCCCAGTGCTGTAATCACGACTTCCACTGATTAGTCTCTCCCTAATGTCTTTCAAGCGTTTGCACGCTTGAACTATCCGCAAAACACGCCCCAAACAAATCTAGGGGCTTTGTTGAACAATCGATGCTTTGGTAGTTTCTACAACATCCAGCATCGACCTAGAACCACCACTGCCGTGAGGAGATTCGCCCAGGTGAGCACTGTAACCCCGATCCCGACCGGGAACCGCCAGATCCCGACTGGGAAACGCCGCGATCAATTCCCCGAGGGGACGAATCTGTGCGAACACTGCACGGCAAAATGCTGTCACTATTTCGCTCTGCCGATCGATGAACCGGTCAATCGCCGCGATTTTGACTTCATTCGCTGGTACCTCGTTCACCCCGGGGCGACGGTTTTTGTCGAGGGCGAAACCTGGTATTTACTGGTTTATTCGACTTGCCAGCACTTGCAAGACGACCATCGCTGCGGGATCTACGAAACACGACCTCAAATCTGTCGCGATTACACCACCAAAGAATGCGAATTCGAAGACGATTGGTGCTACGAAAAGTATTTTGAGACCCCCGAACAAATCGACGAGTATGCCGACGCGTTGTTTGGACCTCAATTTCCTGATCCGGATCGCAACGACCACGACTCGCTGCGAAGTCGCCGCCCCACCTCGCTTCCCCTGCTCTCGTAATCCATCTTCAAAACCGATCCAAACTATGTCGCTTATCCAGCCCAGAACACTCAAAGGTTTCCGTGATTATCTGCCTGCGGTGATGATCCCGCGCGAGCAACTAATGCAAACCGCTCGTGAGGTCTTCCGTTCGTTCGGTTTCGCGCCGATTGATACCCCAACGCTCGAACACCTGGAAATCTTGACGGGAAAAGGCAGCGACGAAACCGATCGCCAAATCTATCGTTTCCAAGACAACGGCGGTCGCGATGTGGGCATGCGATTCGACCTGACCGTCCCCTTGGCTCGCTTTGCGGCGCAGCACATCGGCACGCTGGGAACGCCGTTTAAACGCTACCACATCGCTCCGGTGTGGCGTGGCGAAAATCCGCAAGCCGGTCGCTACCGCGAATTCATCCAGTGCGACTTTGACACGATCGGAACCGAATCGGTCTTGGCCGATATCGAAGCAGTCGCGGTGATTAACAATCTACTTGAAACGATTGGTTTTGACCGGTTTACCATCAGCATCAATAACCGAGCCGTGTTGACGGGCTTGCTCGACCACTTGGGATTGGCGGACCGCAGCGTCCCCGTCCTCCGCAGTCTCGATAAATTGGCCAAGATTGGCCGTGAGAAAACGATCAACGAAATGGTCACCAGCGCCGAGATCCAACCCGCACAAGCCGAGGCAGTGTTGCAACTTGCCGAATGCACCGGCGAAGCGGACGCGATTTTCGCGAAGCTAACCGAGATCACCGGCGGCAACGAAAAAGCGGCGCAAGGCATCCAGCGTCTGCGAGATATCTACGAAGGGGCCTTGGCGTCGGGCGTCCCCGTGCGACGGCTTCGTTTGGATGTTTCGATCGCGCGTGGCTTGGACTACTACACCGGCGTGATCTTTGAAACGATCCTCGATGATCTGCCTGCGATCGGCAGCGTCTGCAGCGGCGGTCGCTACGACAACTTGGCTGGTTTGTACACCAAACAACACCTGCCAGGGATCGGCGCTTCGCTTGGCCTGGATCGCCTGATCGCCGCGATGGAGCAATTGAAGTTGTTGCCATCGACCTCGACTCCGGCGTCGGTTTTTGTCGCCTATTTTGACGAAGCCCACCGCGACGACTATCTGCGACTGGCCAGCAATTTGCGAGCTGCTGGAATTGGCACCGAAGTCTATCCCGAATCGAAGAAGCTCGGCGCCCAACTCAAATACGCCGACAGCCACGGATTCCCGTTTGCGATTATCGCAGGTGGCAACGAGTGGGGCGAAGGCCAATGTCAATTGAAACAATTGAACACGAAGGAAAGCGAACAGATCTCCTACAGCCACGACGACCCCAGCAAACTCGTCGAGCGACTTCGCGAATTGCTGAAGTAAACGAACGCCGCGATGTCCTTCGGCGAACCGGCCATCGCACGTCTATCAGCACGCAGCGTAAGGGAGCAAATCCGTTACACTCGCTTGCGCATCGTGCTAATATGAGGATCGTTTTCCACCTGCCGTTCGCCTTCGCCGCGTGTGACTCGGGTCGCCCCCGTTGATCACCCAAAACGATAATGGGTTCCACGGCAATCTGTGTCGATAGCTTCAAAGCTGATCATGAACCCAAATCGCAATGTTCCGTGTGTCCGGTGCAACACCATTCTGCTGGTTGCGACTTCGGCTCAAACCGTTCAAGTGCAATGCCCAAAATGTGGAATTTTCCTGCAAATCCCGGGCGTTTCCAACTATACAGCGCCGGACGACCTCGATTTCGAAGCGCTGCAGACGAACTATCCTGCTGCGCCCTTTCCAACGCAGCAAATCGATCGCTACAAGCACCAAACAGCTGCATCGCCGCAGCATGGCCCCACCGCGCCGCCACACTACGCTCATTCGCGAACGGCACCGCGACGAGGCATCCCGACCTGGATTTATCTTGTCGCTGCTCTGGTGATCGTGCCACCGGTGTTATGTGGCGTTTCCGGAGTGGCTCTCTATTTTTGGGCAACGAACCGCGGTTCCAGCACTCCGATCTCCGAGTCGGGGCTGCAAAACGTACCGCTCCCGGATGCCCTCCCCAGCCTGGGCGCGGTCGAACAAACGTTCGCATCCGGTGTCACGACGCACTTTGTGCGGCTACTAGGCGATCCTACGGTGGCAGGAAGCCGGATGACGATGCGAATATATATTCCCGCCGGAACTCACGACAACCAATCGCTGCCTTGTGTATTGGTCGCGCCTGCGGGAACGCCACTGATTCACGGCGTCAGCGTTGACCCTAGCGACAGCTATCACGATGAAACCCTGCCGTATGCCGAAGCAGGCATGGTGGTGATTCAATACTCGATCGATGGTGCGATGCCGGCCAGCGCCGAAAACAGTGACCAAATCTACCTGAAATCGCTTCCGCTGGCGTATCAAAAGTTTCGTGACGCCGGAGCAGGAATCGTAAACGGACGCAACGCCGTTGAATATGCGATCAAAAAAATCGCGATCGTGAATCCTCAAAAAATCTACTGTGCCGGTCACAGTTCGGCCGGAAGTTTGGCGTTGCTGCTGGCAGCAACGGAACCGAGAATCAGTCGCTGTGCGGCGTTCGCAGCGGCCTACGATCTGGAAAGCCGAATGCAGGAGATAACGTCCGATGTGACCTATCGAATGATGTTGCCGGGGATCAAAGATTTCGTCTCGGAATCATCGCCGCTGAATCACGTCAACGAATTCCGCTGTCCGCTTTTGATTTTCCATGCACTTGACGATTCCAACGTACCGCTGGAACACGCCGAGCATTTTCGAAAAATGCTACAGATCTCCGGCAAAGACGCCACCCATCTACGCGTCACCGGCGACCACTACACCCCGATGATCGAAACCGGGATTCCTGCCGCCATCGACTTTTTCAAGCGATGACACTTACATTTTCTCGGCGAGCCGCAGCAACTCGAGCACCGCTTCGGCTGCTTCTTCGCCTTTGTTGCCGACGTTCCCTCCGCTGCGCTGTAACGCCTGCTCGACCGTGTTACAGGTCAGCAAACCAAAACCGACCGGCGAATCCGATTCGATCGACAACCGCATCAACGCTTCGCTGACCGCGCGGTTGATGTGCTCATCGTGAGTCGTTTCGCCCTTGATGACGCAGCCCAACGTGATCACGGCGATCATTTTAGATTGCTCCAGCATCCGCGATGCAACAATCGGCAATTCCCAAGCTCCGGGAACGCGAACGACCACGATGCTGGCGGCATCATACCCCGCTTCGGCAAGCGTGCGTTTGGCGCCTTGGACCAACGAGTCACAGATCGCTTCGTTGTAGCGACTTGCGATGATCGCAATTCTGCCCTTGGGCAACTTTCCGTCCACTCCACTAAGCTCAATCGACATCCTTCAAACTCATCAAAAATTCGGCGTTGTTCTGGGTTTTTCTAAGCTGTGTCACTAAATCTTGCATCGCGTCGGCTGGCGAAAGCTCGGCTAATGCGCGGCGGAGAGCCGAAATACGGCGATACTCTTCGGGATCCATCAGCATTTCTTCGCGGCGAGTCCCGCTGCGGCTGATATCAATCGCCGGCCATACCCGGCGATCAACCAAGGATCGATCGAGCACGATCTCCAAATTGCCGGTGCCTTTGAACTCTTCGAAAATCACATCATCCATGCGACTGCCGGTATCGACCAAGGCGGTGGCCAGAATCGTTAACGACCCGCCCTCTTCCACCTTACGTGCCGATCCAAACAACGCCTTTGGCTTTTGCAACGCTCCGGCATCAAGTCCACCGGTTAACAATTTGCCGGTCGATTCCCCTTCGCTGTTGTGAGCTCGAGACAAACGCGTGATCGAATCCAAAAAGATAACGACGTCGACTCCGGTTTCCACCATCCGCTTGGCTTTTTCGATCACCATCTGCGCGACCTGAATATGCCGCTGCGCTGGTTCGTCAAACGTGCTGCTAATCACCTCACACTGCGGCCCGCGAACTTCGCGTTCCATGTCGGTGACCTCTTCGGGGCGTTCGTCGATCAACAAGATAAAGACGTAGGCTTCCGGATAATTCTTCAACACCGCCTTGGCCAATTGTTGCATCAGAATCGTCTTGCCTGCGCGCGGCGGGCTGACGATCAAACCACGTTGACCAAACCCCACAGGCGTCAACATGTCGACAACCCGTGTACTCAAATCCTTGCTGTCGTACTCCATCATGATGCGGTGATCGGGATGCAGCGGGGTCAGCTCGTCAAAAGGAATTTGAGCTTGGCGAGCCATTGGATCGCGGCGATTGATCGCCTCGATCCGCAACAAAGCAAAGTACCGTTCGTTTTCTTTAGGCGGCCGAATCTGGCCCGCTACGTGACTGCCGGTTTGCAAACCAAATCGCCGGATCTGGCTTGGCGACACATAAATATCGTCAGGGCAAGAAACGTAGTGGTACTGTGCACTGCGCAGGAATCCAAAACCGTCCGGCAGAATCTCGAGCGTTCCTTCGCCGAACATCAGCCCATTGGCTTTCATTCGCTGTTTCAGAATCGAAAAGATTAATTCTTGCTTTCCGCCCGCTTTGGCGACCGTGATCCCCTCGGCTTCGGCCATCGCGGTCAGCGCGTCTTGAGGCATCTTTTGCAACTGAGAAATATTCAGCTGAGGCGTCTCGGAATCACCGCTGGGGATCCCCACTTTCTCGCCGATTTTGTTCGCTTCGCTGACAATCTCTTCAGGCAACGAAAGCGGATCTCGCTCGGCGTCCAGTTCGCGAATCCGTTGATCGACCTCCTTGTCGGGATGCCGAGGACGATTGGTTTGACGCCGATAGTTGCGATACTCGCGCGGACCGCTATTGTCGTTCGATCCGCGACTATTGCGATCGCGGGGTGGTTGATTGGATTGCATGATGATTAGGCCGAGTTAGACCGGCGAGGGCAGGACAGTCGATTGGAAAAGAGATGGGTAGGAAGGTGTGAGTGCAAGAATAAGTTCAAGCAGGTCGGGTTGAGAAAAGAGAAATGATCTTCGGGCTGGCTTAGCCGTCGTCTCTCTCGAGACAATGTCGATCCACCGTGGGTTCTCCACTGCAATCGTTTAACTTAGCGTAAAGCTGGCGGACCTGCTCGAAAAGTTCTTCGAGAGAGCCCTCGTTGCTTAGAACGCGGTGACTAAGCCGGCGTTTTTCTTCAATGGAAAGTTGGTTGGTTTCACGCTTGGAAAGCTGAGTGGCATTCCAACCGCGTTCTTCAGCTCGCTGCAACCGGTGTGCCCATGGGGAATCGACACACCATATCTCGTCACAAGCTCGATCCCACTTTGATTCGAATAGAAGTGGAACATCCAGTACCAAGACGTGAACGCCCTGGGCTTCCGATTGTCGGATTTGCTTCAGGATTTCGTTGCGAGTAGGCGGATGCGTCAGCGACTCTAGATAGTCTAATGCGTCACGACTCGCGTCGTCATCCCCGAAAACCAGCTCCGCGAGACGCAATCGATTGACTTTTCCCTCTGCATCGGCAATTTCCGAGCCAAAACGCTCTACCAACTTGGCCACCACCTGCGGCTGGTTGAGCACTTCGCGGGCAATCAGATCCGCGTTAACCCAGGTGGCTCCGAGTCCCTGTAGATAGCGAGCAACGGTTGATTTTCCACCCGCCGGAGCTCCCACAATGCCCACGATTATCATTTTAGCTGCACTCAAAATGAGAACGAAAAGAAGCCATTCTCGCTTGTTTCGCAGCCAAATCTAGGGTGATGAGACCGCCGCAAATCGAAAAATAAATTTACTATTTTTTTTTCGCTCGTTCGCAAAAACGGCTGTCCGCTCCGCAAACCCGAACCCAGGCAACGGTCCGCAGCGATTCACCCGCCTCATTTCGCGTCCGACGTCGGATAAAACGCCATCAATCTTACAACACCTCTGTAGCGAAATCTTTGCCCCGCTTCGCTGCGATCATCTCCTTCTGCCGAAATTCTTGGCGAGCTCCGCTCCGTAAATTGGCTAACCAATTGGCTAAGCAATTGGCTAACAGAGGAGTCCGAGGAGACGCCAAGATTCAGGTGACTCGGCGATTCTCGGGAAGATACAAAAACGCATTGCAATTAGGGCAACGCACCAGTCGCGACAACTGCAATTGGCTCATGACTTGAGTCGTCAGTGTTTGGTAACACCCGCCACACGAATCGCCGTCGATGGGAGCAAGTGCCTCTTCACCCTTCGAGGCAGTTAGACGCACGTAATCGGGACGCACAGCACTCGGAATTTCTTTTTCGGTTTCGACAAGCTCCGCTTCGACTCGTTCGAGCTCAGCTTGCAATTGCTCGGTTTTGGCTTGAACATCCACCACCCGTTGCTGATGCTCGGATCTCTGTTTTTCCAGCTCGGCTTTGAGCGAATCCAATTCCGCTTGCAGCTCATCAATATACTCGAGCCCTTCAAGAATTTCGTCACTGAGCACGCTATTGGCCTGTTCGTCCGCTGCGATCTGCTCTTTGAACGTCGTGAACTCTCGATTGCTTGCGGCCGTGTTCAGCTTGACATTGATCTCGACGATTCTCGCTTCACGTGATTTTAACTGAAGCTGTTTTTCATCCGAAGCCAGCTTCGTTTTCTTCAACTTCTCCTGCAACTCGTCCACGTCCGCCTGAGCCTTCGCGACCATCGCTTCGCCCGCCTTGATTTGGCGAGGGCAACGCGAAAGCTGACTACGCAAATCGGTCAATTGACGGTGAATACGGTGTAGCGTACGAAGCAGTGGAGCGCTGATTTCGATATTCGAACCAGTAGACATGACGACAAGACCAGTGGGAACCAAAGCAATAAGAATAACGGTACGTATAGCATATCGCTTTGGACTACGATCTGACACCACCGGGGCCGCACCGAGGGTGCCGAAGCGTTCGCCGCCCTGGAAAAACTCGGGGCCACGCTCGCATGAAATGCAGCGAAAATCGCGGCTCAGTGGCGGCCGCTGCTAGACCGTCGAAACTCTTGACGAGTTTCGCTACGCTTCGTTTCGCTACGCCTATCCGAGGACCGAGCTTTACGCCGCGGTCTTCAAGAACTCGCTCAAGCGATCCGCTCGCGAGGGGCTCTGCAGCTTCGCGACCGCCTTGGCTTCGATCTGACGCACACGCTCCCGCGTGACCTTGAAAATCCGACCACACTCTTCAAGCGTGTAGCTGTATCCGTCCACCAAACCGTAGCGAAGTCGGATGATTTCTCGCTCGCGGAACGTCAACGTTTTGAGCAATTCGTCGATCTTGCTTCGCAAAATCCCGCTGGCAGCGGCTCGCACAGGGTTATCGTCTTCACTGCCTTGAATGAACTCGCCAAAGCTGCTGTCTTCGCCTTCGCCCACGGGACGATCCAGACTGACGGGGTGACGCCCGATGTCCATCACGCGACGAACCTCTTCCAATGGCACTTCGGTGGCCACGGCAATCTCTTCGTAGGTGGGCTCGCGACGCAACTCTTGAGTCAGACGCTTCTGAGCCTGACGCAGTTTGCTCAACACGTCGATCATGTGCACAGGGATACGGATCGTACGCGCTTGATCCGCGATCGCTCGCGTGATCGCTTGACGAATCCACCACGTGGCATAGGTACTGAATTTGAAACCACGACGATATTCGTACTTGTCAACCGCTCGCATCAAACCGGTGTTGCCCTCTTGGATCAAATCCAAAAAGGACAGCCCACGATTACGATACTTCTTGGCGATGGAAACCACCAATCGAAGATTACCGCTGCTCAATTGACGCTTGGTCGCTTCGTATTCATCGAAGTGGCGGCGAACTTTGCTCATACGGTTGCGAAGACTTTCGGGACTCTCTTGAGTCACCAACATCAATTCGCGTAGCTCTTGTTTTAGATCGGCTGCTTCATCGCGGCTCATCGCGTCTTCGCCCAGAGCGGACAAACGATCGCGAATAAAGGTCATGCGACGCGAAATCTTTTCGAGTTGCCCCAACAACGGCACGACGCGGCGACTGCGAAGCGAAAGCTCTTCAACCAACTGCAAGCACTTGCGGCGGTTGCGGATAAATCGGCGGCGAATTTCAGCCTTCAACCGAGGCGAAACGCTCTTGCGAACCAATTGCTCAAAGTCCGACTTGTTCTGTGCGATCAACACATCGATCGTTCGCAGGTTATGAGGCATACGAGCACTGATTTGCTCTTTGGTCAATCGTTCGGTCAACGAGACCTTGATGGTGCGATCAAATGGCAGTTCGCCATTGTGCACTCGGTGCAAGGTTTCCACGGTGCTGCGAAGTGCGTAATCGGACTCAAGCAACATGCGGCGGTATTGACGACGGGTGATTTCGATCTTCTTTGCCAACGAGATCTCTTGCTCGCGTGTCAACAAAGGAATCTCGGCCATTTGGCTCAAGTACATGCGAATCGGGTCATCGCTAGCCTTGGGCAACTCTGCCGATACCAACGGTGCATCGTCGTCTTCGCTGTATCGCATCTCTGCCACGCGAGGCTCGGGCTTTTTGCCCGATGCAACGATCGCCTTCTTTTCCGCCTTCTCGATTAACTGAATCCCGTGGCGTTCAATCGCCTGCATCAAGCGATCGAGTTTTTCCGGATTGACGTCTTCATCCGGTAGGTAAGCGTTGACTTCGTCGTAGGTGAGGAATCCATCCTTGGTTCCACGAGCGATAAGTTGAGAAAGATCTTGGTCCATCAATTGCATCTGAAAACCTCATGTTTTTTAGTGCCGAATCCTGGCACCGTGGGTCGATTGAAAAATCCTATTTCACACAATACGCACATGATCAGCTCCTCTGATCGGTCACCATTGGCGGGCGTCTTTTTGACAAAGACATCAACGGCGAGTGGTATTGAATCGGGACGGTCTGAAGCGGGGTGTCAGTGGCTCCTTCGATTGATTGGAAACAGTAATGTTCGCGAGTGTTCGGTTCTGTTTTGTTTTTCAGTATTGACTTCGAATGCTATCATTTGCTAGCATCTCGCAAGCTAATCTTTTTTCATCTGGTGACGCGTTCGCTCGGCGTCAAACAGCTCTTTCAATAGAGCCTCCTCTTCGTCTTCTGCCAATGCCGAAGAAGCCAGTTTTGCAATTTGTCGGTTTTTTTCTGCCGAAAATTCTCGTTCACGGTAGCGCAACACAACCCCCGCATAACGCTCGAAGGTGGTTTGCGTGGATTGGTCTCCGCGACGACGCACACGTTCCTCAAGCGTCATCACTTGGTTTTTAAGATCCTCGTTTGCGAGAACCGACATCAACGACTCGAGCGTCAGATCACGCCCTTGCAGATCCAAGTCTTGATAGGCCGACAACAACATCTTTGCGGTATTCGATTCGAGCCAATCAGGATCGATCGACTCGACCGCCATCGCCGCCAGCTCGGGTGATTCGATCAGCGTTTCAAACAACTCGCGATCGATCCCGCTGAGCGGTTGAGGACGATTCGGATTGGCCCCGCGACGCGGCGCGGCGCCAAAATCACGAGGCTCGCCAAACCCAGAGGAATCTGCAAAGTCTGGCGGTGCATCAAAGTCCGCAGGGCCACCGAAATCAGCCCCACCGAAATCAGGTGGACTACTCAGATCCGGCGGCACCGCGAAGTCGTCATAGCCACCAAAGTCACCTTCGAACTCCGCCGATTCTAAAAAAGCAGCGTTCGGATCAAACGACTGGGGCGCAGAACTCTCGTTGCGAGGCGAAGCCGAGGGACGATTGACCGGTCGAGTCGGCTTGCTGTCGCGAGCACGTGAATCACGCGGAGTGGAATCACGATGTTTCGCCGCGGTTCGCGCACGCGTTTTGCGAACCTCTTCGAGTCGTTCGTTCAGCCGCTCGGTTGGCAAACCGAACGTTCGCGACATTCGCAACATCAGCTGATCGACTTTCAAATTTGCCGCTCGCGGCGCCTGGGCGATAATCCCTAACAAGACTTCGATCGCTTGGGTGACCTTGTGCGTGTCATTCGTGACATCCACTCCCTCGGTCAAGCGGTTCAGTTTGTGTTCGAGCGCGTCCGGCGCACTGGCCACTAAATCATCAAACGCAGCCCGGCCTTGTGATGCCAAAAAGTCGGCGGGGTCGTTCCCATCGGGTAACGTCAACACTCGCATGTCGACATCGGCACGAACAAACAATTCGAGCACTTGATCGGCGCGGGTTTGGCCGGCGGTGTCACCGTCGAGCACCAAGACGACTCGTTTTGCAAATCGCTTCAACAGGCGAATGTGGTCTTCGCCCAAGGCGGTTCCAAGCACGGCAACCGCCGACTCGACCCCTGCTTGGCGTGCCGCGACGACATCGGTGTAGCCTTCCATCACCAAGGCATCGCCACCGCGACGGATCGCTTCACGCGCGAGTTGCAAATTGTATAGTTGGTGCGACTTGCGAAATAACTTGGTCTCAGGACCGTTAATGTATTTGGCCCCCGCCTTGTCTTCGCCACGTCGCGCGGCAATCGCGGGGATCAAACGGCCGCCTAACGAGATTGGGCGGTCCTGCAGATCATGAATCGGGAACATTAAACGGCCACGGAAACGATCGTAATGCCCGTCACCCTTGTTTCGCTTGATGGCCAAACCGGCCGCTTCAGCCACCTCGGCACTAAAATCATGCTTCTTAAGCAGGTCGACTGCAAAGCTCCATGACTCGGGTGAAAAGCCGATACGAAAACGCTTGCGGTTCTCGTCATCGATCCCACGCGACGCCAAGTAGTCGCGAGCGATCTTGGCATCGTTGCTGGTGCCACTTTCCAATTGCTCGAAATAAGCATCCGCAACCAATTTCATCGCTGCAAACAATGTCGGGCGATCATCGGGGCTGCCGAACACGGTCTTCTTACCGCCTCGTAGCTCGTCGATCGGAATGCCTGCCTGCTCGGCTAACACGCGAAGTGCAGAGGGAAAATCGAGCCCGTCTCGCTGCATCACATAGCTAAAGATATCGCCACCGATATCACAAACCCAACACTTCCACGTTTGCCGTTCGGGATTGATGGTCAAAGAAGGTCGACGATCGTTGTGCCAGGGACAACGTGCAACCATATTGCGACCCGCCGGATGCAACTCCAGCGTCTGGCCGACAACATCGACAATGTCGACGTTCGCGCGCACTCGCTCTTTCAGGTCGAAGTCCGCAGGCAGGGACAAGCGACAACTCCCGTTAAAGGAACCACTTGGTGACAAGACACCACAAAAGAAAGCCACGACAAAACCGAAACAATTTCGGTGCGGAACCCCTTCCCTGGGTGTCTCGCCGATTCAAGCTGGCGAAACGTTTCCGATCGGTCGACCCATCTCGGTGATCACCTACTAGGCAAACCATCGATTTCGCCAATCGTTCCGACTGGCAGCGGGCAAATTTCGATCACGCAATCCATTGCAACGCAATTGAACGGTTTGCTAGCAATAATACAACTGCAAACCGTTCATAAATTACGAGCGACCGGGGATTGTGCGAAACCGCCGTGTCGGCGTCAAGCTCAATTTTCTTGAGCTAAAAATCACAATTTCCGCCGTTTTCTTCGCCCCTAGCGTAAAACGCCGGGCGTTTATTTCAGCTCACGCACGCGGATATCTTTCCAGCGAACCTGGAAGGGTCCGGTTCCCTTGGCGATGCCATGCACCTGCAGCCCAAAGAAGCCCTCTTTGCTCGATTCCGCGTCCGAAAAATCGGCGATCTTGGTTCCGTTGACCCAAGTTTGAATGCGATCGCCCACCGCACGAACCACGAAACGGTTCCAGCTGTTGTTTTTATAGGCGTCCTTGATCGGTTGTTCCTTGGTAATCCAACCACGTCCGGTCCCTTCGCTGTACACGTAGCCCGCTTCGCCTGGGGCCGCTTCGATTTCGACTTGGGGCCCGTGAACTCGGCCATTCTTATATTCTTTGCTGCTAACCGAACGAATCTGCACCCCGCTGTTCAAGCCAGTGTCAACGTTTGTTTCAAACGTCAACTCAAAATCACCAAACGATTGATCAGTGCACAGGAACGAATTCGGGCTACCTTCAGACGTTTTTCCGACCACGGCTCCGTCTTCGACGCGGTAAGTCGCCGTGCCGTTCTTTTGAGTCCAGCCCTTGGTGTCACTGCCGTTAAACAGCGAAACCCAGCCTTCGCCATCGATGTCGGGGATCGAGTCCCACGAAATATCGCTACCGCTTGCCGACGGGCTGCTTGCCGACGGGCTGCTTACCGACGGATCGCGAAGTGCGGGTTGATCGGCGGTCAACGTTTCGGCATCGACGGCGGGCAGCGTTACCTTTCCGGTCGCCGCCCATTCGGTTCCCCGCTGCAGCGTGACTTGAAACGCAAGGCCTTTCATCGCATTGACGTCATGCCCGAGGGTAGTGTGAAAAACACGCCCTTTGCCGTATTGAATGGTCATCAACAGCGGTTCATGCTCATCGGTGCCCCCTGTTTTTTTGGCACTGAATCCGGTCGCCAATACGTTCATATTCTCCGCAGGTCCACGCAGTTTTGCGTAGAGTTCGTCCGCGGTTTGCATAAACGATCCGGGCAACCCCTTGGTGATCGGATGCTCGCGATCGCGAACCACGACGACAAAGGGAATGCGTTTGCCGTGGGCTCCGCCGGATCCGGGCGAGTTATCACGGGTGAATTTTTGCTGGTCTTCCTTCCATCGAACGTAGGGGCCATCGCTCTCGTTGCGACCGCCCCAGCCCCCCAATCCGATCATGCGATTGTAGGCCGACCATTTTGGGAACGAATTGTCGGCGGCGTGGACCGAGCAGAATCCGCCTCCACCTGCGACGTAATCCTCAAAGGCTTTTTGCGTCGACTCGCTCCACGGTTGGCCGTTGTAGTTGGAAACGACGACGTCATAGTCGGCGAAATTAGGGGCAAACGTACTCATGTCGCCCCCTTTGGCGGGCGAGGTCGCGACATCGACTTGGAATCGCCCGCTGGCTTCGAGCGTTTGTTTAATCAGCGGCGTGGTTTCTTGCCATTTGTGGTTATTTTGCCCGTCGATCAACAAAGCCGACAGCACTTTGGCATCGCCGGCAGCAGACGCTTGCAAGGCAAAACCGGCCACCAATGCGACACAAGCAACCCATCGGGGAAAGAAGAAGGTATTGTGATTCATCAGCATCAAGTTCAATTGGGGAAAGCGAAGGTGAATGGGTATCTTCGGGCGGACAGAGCCCCCGTGGCCCCCATTGTATCAAGATCATCTTCCACTTGGCGGGGGCGTCAGGCAGCTTTAGCGGTCACGACTTGCCAACGCACGGCCGCCACGCTGGGTACATGAATCGGGACGAGTTGCCTAAGATACGTGGATATTGAGTTACGTGGATCCTGTGCCATGATAATTCGCCGCTGCTGGTATACACGTGGCCGGCCCCAGCAATCCTTTGACATCGAGCCTTCTGACGAATGAGCCACTTTACCCGCGGGAATTTCCCCGCCACACGTCTGCGACGCGTCCGCCGCCATGACTGGTCTCGACGGCTTGTCGCCGAGAATCAATTGAGCGTGGACGATTTAATTTGGCCCCTCTTTGTCTTCGACGGCGAAGGACGCCAACCGATCGAAAGTTTGCCGGGCGTGGACCGCCTTGGACTTGACCAGATCCCAGCCGCCGTCGAATCAGCGTGCAGCTTGGGCATCCCCGCCATCGCGATCTTTCCGGCCACTCCGAGTGAACTGAAAACGCCCGATGCTGCTGAGGCCGTCAATTCCGAAAACCTTGTTTGCCGCACCGTTCGCAAGATCAAACAAGAAGCGGGCGATTCACTCGGCGTGATCTGTGATGTCGCCTTGGATCCCTACAGCAGCCATGGCCAAGACGGATTGGTTCGCGATTCGTACGTGATCAACGACGAGACCGTCGAGGTTTTGTGCCAACAAGCATTGGTGCAAGCCGACGCGGGATGTGACATCATCGCGCCGAGCGACATGATGGACGGCCGGATCGGAGCGATTCGCGGTGCACTGGAAAACGCCGGAAAGACAAACGTGCAAATCATGTCGTATGCGGCCAAGTACGCCAGTTCGTTTTATGGCCCGTTCCGTGACGCGGTCGGTTCGTCCGGCAACCTTGGCAAAGCCAGCAAGAGCACCTACCAACAATCCCCCGGCCAAAGCGACGAGGCGCTTCACGAAGTGGCACTCGACCTAGCCGAAGGCGCCGATACCGTGATGGTCAAACCAGGGATGCCCTATTTGGACATCGTCTATCGCGTGAAGTCCACCTTTGGTGTTCCCACGTTCGCCTATCAAGTCAGTGGCGAATACGCGATGCTGTCTGCCGCTGCGAACAACGGCTGGCTCGATCGTGACAAGGTGATCCTCGAAAGTTTGCTAGCGTTCAAGCGTGCCGGTGCCGATGGTGTGCTTACCTACTTTGCCGTCGAAGCGGCACGTCTTCTTCATGCCGCCCAATCGCAATAGCCCAATCGCATTAGCTCTACGATGACCTCTGAACTGAACACCCCCACCCTCGACGAACTCGAAGCCGCCGCCAGCAAGAAATTCGCCTGGAAATGGGACGCAATTTCGATTGCCAACCAACCGTACAAGCTGGCCGTTGCGGCGGACCCCGACAGCATGCTGATCGAAGCCTGCGAACGCCAAGACGCGGGCGAAGAAGGAGTGATCGATCCGTTTTGGGCCACCACATGGCGGGCCGCCGCGGGGCTGGATCGCTTCCTCGATCAAGTCGACGTCAAAGACGTGCCTGTATTGGAACTGGGGTGCGGCACCGGACATGCCGGAATCGCGGCGATGCTGCGGGGCGCAGCCGTGACGCTGACCGATGGTGTCGAGGACCCGCTGTTGCTCGTGCGAATGAGCGTTTGGCAACGACGTGATCAATGCACCGTCGAGCGACTGCGATTTGGCATCGACACTATCGATGACCAATCGTTTCCGATCATTCTTGGCAGCGATGTAACGTACCTGCGTCAATTGTGGCCCGAGCTTGACGTTTGCTTGCGGCAACATTTGACCGAGGGAGGCCAAGTGCTGTTGAGCGATCCTTACCGTTTTATCGCCAACGAATTCCGCGAATGGATCCAAAAACGCGGTTGGCACTACACCGAGCACAAAGTCGAATTGGCGGATGATCCAAAACACCCGATCCGCGTCATGCAATTGCGAGACGCGAAGTAAGTTCGTGAACAGACGGTTCGTGAACGGACGGTTCGTGATCTGGGGATTTGCAAGGGGCGATTCAATGTGAGCTTGGGGAATGTTTCGCGGGTTGCACTCTTCCTGCCACGATCCCCTACAATCGACTTAAACACTCTGGACCTTCGTGAACGGGAACTGCGACTTTGAAAGCGAAATGGATCGTCATCGTCGCCATCGTGCTGGGATTGGGCATCTGGCTCGCCTACACGTCTAACCAGGATCGCGAGCGGATGGATCAAGCCAAACGTTTAGCACAGCGGCAAAACTCGCAATCAGAAACCGCGACGCCTGAAACGAAATCGAAATCGGAAATCGACACGGATCTAGACGCACTTGCCAAGCGAGGCGTCGGCATGCCGCTGCCCGACGACCTGGTTTTCTCGCGAGTCCAACCTGAGGGTTATTGGTTTGTGGGCAAGCACGAAGGGGGATCGGGGGTCGAGATCCCGTTCTCGCCCGGTCGCCAACCGACACCGCCCCCTAATCTGAAACCGCTGCATGAAAACCCGGGCTATGTCGGCCCCGACGCATGCAAAGCATGTCACCCCAAAATGTACGAATCGTTTGTGCACACCGCGCACTACCGAACGTCCAGCCGAGTGAACGAGGAAACGATTCGCGGCCGTTTTTCCGAGGGCGAAAATGTGCTCAAGACGGTCGACGAGCATGTCAAGTTCGAGATGCGAAAACGGGACGACCAGTACATTCAACGCGTGCAGTTTTTCGACTGGATGTTTGACGTTCCGATGGACATCATCTTGGGATCCTCCAAGATGGCGCAAACGTATTTGTATTGGCATGAAGATCAACTTTATCAAGCCAACGTGACCTACTTGACCGATGGTGATCAATGGATCAACAGCCCCGGCTATATCGATGGCGACGCAGCCTACGCACGCCCGGTACCCGAACGCTGTATGGATTGCCACATGACGTACTTTGATTTCCGCAAAGAACCGAACCACTACACCCCGGACGGCATGATTTTTGGCGTCACCTGCGAACGGTGTCACGGTCCGGGAAAGGAACACGTCACCCATCACCAGCAAAACCCCGATGCCAAACAGCCGCACGCGATCGTGTTACCGAGCGAACTGCCGCGTGAACGCCAACTCGAAGTCTGCGGCCAATGCCACTCGGGTGTAAACAATTTAAAAAACCCGACGTTCAGCTACCGTCCTGGCGACCCATTGTTTGACCACTACCACCGGACACCCGATGATGGAACCAATTCGGTACACACCAGCAACCAACTGACGCGGCTGGCAGCAAGCGAATGCTTTAAAAACTCAGAAATGGGCTGCGTTGAGTGCCACAACCCGCACCAGAACGAGCGAGGCCAACACGAACTCTTTTCGCAGCGGTGTCTCCAGTGTCACAACATGCAGGCATGCGGAATGCACGACAAGGTGGACTTTGACATTGCCGAAAACTGTATCGCTTGCCACATGCCTATCCGAGCCACCGAACCGCTGCGGCTGCGTTCGGTCGAAGGAGACGTATTCCCACCGCTGCGGGATCACCTGATCCGCGTCGATGATGAAGCGACGGCAGAGTATCTACAGTCACGATCACAATCGAGCGTCCCCGACGCAGCCCGCTAGTGCAATGCCAGCTGGCGTTTGGGAGCGCGGACGAGAGGCTTCACTCCTCACTCCTCACTCCTCACTCCTCACTCCTCACTCCTCACTCCTCACTCCTCACTCCTCATTTGGCTTGCTTTACGATTCCCAAAATTTCCTGCAGTGCGTCGAGGGTTTCCTGCTGCTCCGAATCGTACGAACTTTCTGGGGTGCTTTCGGAACCTTCGCCTGCCAAACGATCAAACATCCCACCGATTTCTTCGGCGGCATCAGCCAATTCGCCCCCTAGGCCACGAATCTCGTTTAACGTGTCTTGAACCACGTCATACGGATCGCCAACGTCCTCGCCAAGAAATTCGGAGATCATTTCTCTCATCAACTCGGGATCCCCCAATGGCATCTGCGAGCTCATCGAAAAAGTCTCGATCATCTGCTGGGCAAACTACACAGGCGTTTGTCCTTCGTCGTTTTTGACAGACAACGACGCTCCTTCGGCGATCATTGCGGCGACTGCTGCGGGGTTTTGCGACTGAATCGCCATAAAGATAGGTGCGGGAAACGTCGCGGGGGTGTCGTTCACCTGTGCACCACCCTGTTTTAATCGCTGGACTTCGTCTTGATCGCCGATACAGATCGCCTGGACCAATTTGACACTGTCGGGCAGCGAGGCAAGGTACTCGGCTTCGGCTTGCTGCTCTTGCTCTTCAAGCGAACTCAACACGTTTTCACGCGTCTCCTTTTCTTCGATGGGCAGGATTTCGTCGAAACCGCCATAGGGAGTCGAGAACGCGACGTCGGCATGCCCGACATCGATCACGGTGTCTTTCCAAACAGCGATCCCGAGCCCATGCTCGTCGTCCCACTCACAATCGGTACTGAATCCGATCCAAGCGAAGCCGTCCACCGCTTGCGGGCTGACCAAAATTTCGAGCGCTCCGATGCTGTCTCGCAACTGCGAAACCGTTTCGATCGTCTCATCCTCATCGAACCAATCCTCGTTGTTTTTCATGAAATAACGAACCCAACGTAGCGATGCATCGAGCACCCGCTGGATGATTTGCGACTGGTTTTCCAGCAGATACTTAACCGCCGCGATCTGAGCCTCGGTCGGTTCCCGGTCGGCGACCAACGGCTGCGAAGAAAAACCGTCACTCATTTCGGTGTCGATCTCGATCACCACATCGCAAAACTCTTGCGGTCCGTTCCAGCCCTTAATCTCCGTTTCACAGCTCCAACCAGCGCCTTCCTCATCGCGAGTGAAACAGAGATCTTCGATCTGAATCGTTTTGTTCATCGGTATTCTTCGCAGCGTTAAAGCGTTAGTGGATGGTGTCAAAAAGAGCGTGACGAATCGAGTGACCATCGCTACTTTCGCAACGAGCAAACGCGACGTTCATCACTCTTTGGCGACACAGTATAGGTGTTGCTTGCCACGAAAAAAGATCTCGTCGCCGACAATCGCCGCCGAGGCATCGATTTCCTCATCAAGCTTGTTCTTTGCAACAACTTCAAACGAATCGCCATGCTTCAGCACCACTGTCGTGCCATCTCGTCCGGTCAGGTAAACGTGGCCATTCGCTGCGACCGGGGACGCATAGACGGTCGAAATATCGGGCAATCGCGTTTGGTCGATCCGCAATTCGCCGGTCTTGGCATCGCGTGAAAGCAGCACGCCATTGTTGGCTTTGACGAAATACAGCTGGCCTTGATACAGCAGCGGCGAGGGAACGTACGGTGCCGCGTCTTCTTCGATCCAAGTGATCGTCTCGCTATCGGTGACATCCCCCTTGCTGCTGAGCGGGATCGAATAGATCGCATAACCTCGAAATCCGGTCATCACAATCACGTTGTCCTCGAACCGAACAGGCGACGGAATCGGGTTGCCCGCTTGACCACCACATTCCCAAATCAATTCGCCCGTGGCCAAGTCATAGCTACGAACACGATTGCTGCCGTTGGTGATCACTTGCGTGCGTCCTTTGTACTGGGTGATCAAAGGAGTCGACCACGTCGTTTGTTCGTCGCGAGTTTTCCGCCATCGCTCTTCACCCGATTTCGCATCGAGTGCCACGATGAACGATTCGCCTTCGTGATCAAACGGAACGACAAGCGTATCGCCAGAGACCGCTGGCGAACTGCCTTCGCCAAATTGAGCTCGTGTTTGCATCTTACCCAGATCGCGACTCCACAATGTTTTCCCGTCCAGATCCAAGCAGTAAACGCCTCGCGATCCGAACGAGACATACAGCCGTTCTCCGTCGCTCACCGGCGACGCCGATGCAAACGTGTTGGTGTTATGCCCGGATTCGTGAGGCACTTGCTCGGTCACGGTGCTCCGCCACACCTCCGCGCAGCTGGCACGGTCGTAGGCTAACACCATGAACGCGTAGTAATGGGTCGGAGCCTCTCCGCCACCAAACCCGCGTCCGCCGCCGCGACCACCGCGTCCGCCCCGCTCACCACGCCCAAAACCGCCAGGACGATCGCCACTAGGCCGTTCGCCGCCAGCCCGATCGCCGCCACGGTCACGTCGTGGCGGCTCGGAGGACTCGGCGGCTTGCGGCTCCGTTGCCGCCTCCGCTCCCTCTTTCATCCGATCGGTTTTCACTGCGGTTGCGACATAGACGCGGTCGCCCAACACGATCGGGGTCGAGCTGCCGACACCCGGGACTTCGATTTTCCAGCGGATATTTTCGGTCTCGCTCCACTGGGTTGGCGGATTCCCCGTCGGTGCGACGCCGGACGCTTCGGGGCCCCGCCACTGCGGCCAGCCAGAATCGAGATCCTTGGCCGAGCCGGCCCCCCCGGCAAAAGCGGTCAACGTAAAGGTAGCCGCGGCAATCAGATGAAGCGATTTCACAAGAACAGTCCCCAAAAAAGCGAGAAAAGGAGCAACAAGTCAGTGAGGTCATAGCTCGATTCAACCCCACTGCCGCCGGCAGGTTCCGCTGGATATTCGAAAGGCCCAGTGGCTGGCAAAACCCGTCGACTAGGCCCATTCGGACGCCATCGGGTTATCCACACATTGGGATAGAATCCAAAAACTAACGATTTAGTCGATCCAGCAACGCTTGGATTTTCCAGTGTGTCGGCGAAGTCGCTGCGACGACCAACCATTGCCGCGACCGGCACGTCCATAGCGACATCGTGGACGGTCCCCCGAGCGATTCCCACGTATCGCTGTCGATGTTCGTTTCGATCACCTGCAACAGCGGCTCGCCGCGACGGGAATAAGATGGCTGCCACGAAGCAGCCCCGCTGGCGTTCCATTTCGTCTCCGGCTCGCGCTGACGTCCGACCAAGGGCGTGACGTCATAGACGCGAATCGCCAGTTGCTCCTCGGCACCTTCTCGCGTGGTGATCGTCAGCTGCCCCGAGCGTATCGAGAGCACTAAATCAGACTGTGCTAACAAATGGGTCACCTTCGCACCGACACTCGGCGTCTGGATGTCCACCCGGCTATAGTCCATCCCCCTCGTCACCTCGGAACTTCGCCACCACGGAACGACTCCGGTGCGAGTCGCCGCACCGCCCGATACATTCACTTGCGAATCGGCGGTTTGGTCACGCCGCTGCGACTCCGATCGCGACGGTCCTGCAAACGGATCATGATCCGTGATTGCAAAACTCGGTTGCTCGTGTCTCTTTGCAATCAGCACAAGGCTTTCCTTCAGCCCAATCTCTTGCAAAGCGTGAACGTCAATCTCAGTGGCAACACGGGTCGACATGTCTCTT
>NZ_JBFHFD010000021.1:0-32782 GCF_041583735.1 Novipirellula sp. | reverse complement strand
TCAGCGATTCAAACCTTGTTGCCTACGATCGGGGCGTCTGCAATGGCGTCGATCGCGACGACTACTATTGGAGAATAAGTCCTGCGGCAAGTTCTGATCGACGAGCCGACGACAAACGGCCTCGATCACTGAATTTGGCTCAGTTCGAAGCGTCGACGATGATTCAGCCGGATACCACGATCGGTCACGGATCGTCGCGGTAGCCCGCTTCGAAGTAGATTTGCGCCGCTTCTTGATAGGGCGGCTCCCATCCAAGCTCTTCTAACAAATCGCGTCGCTTCTTTAGGTACCATTTCGGATCAATCGACTGTTGGTTGGCCTCGAGTAGTTTTAATGCGCGGCCTTTTTGGCCAGCTCGCCGCAGCATCCGGTCTTCTAATAAGATGAACTCGGGGCGTCCTTGTCCCGCTTGATCGATCAGCCTTTGATAGACGGCGGAAAGTTGCCGCTGATAGCGAACGGGATCTGAAATCGGCCACCGTTCGCTAACACTTGGCAATTCGCGATACGCCAAAGCTCGTCCAAGTCGGTATCGAGCGTACGCCAGCGTCCATGCGGTTGGTGTGGGCAATTGCTGTAGCTGCGACGGAAGATGCTCGGACAGCAATTCTTCGAACCGTCTCGCCAATTCGATGATCTCGCGAACCTTTTCTTTGCGATCATCGTCGGTATCCACCGCATGCAATTCCACTTGCGCCGATGTGATCCGTTGCCAGACGTCCGCGTCCATCTCCGCTGGCTTTTCTAAACATCCAAGCAATGGTTCTTCGACCAAATCGGATTCGATTGGCGGACGTGTCGGAGCGGAGGTCATCTGCCCAGGTTCCCAGTGGCGAAGCCAAGACTGTCTCGCCTCGTACTCCAGCCGCTCGCTGTCCGACGCGGCTTCGTCGATCTTCCTTGCCACCTTTGTCAACTGCCGACGTCGCCAGTGTTCCGCATCGATGGGGTCTGATTCTGCGTTCGCCGCACCGATCGCCCACAGCGACAACAACACGATCGAGAGCCACGACCGTGACGATCGTTTGCGAGAGAATGATTGAAATAGGTCAATAGCCATCTTTTGAACAACGGGTTGAGTCAATGAAGTACCAAAAGAACCGGAGTCGCTGCGACCGCGATTGCAGCCTGGTTCACATACGTTTGTACGTCAAACGATGGCTCGTTTGAAGAGACCGACCGCTTGCAAATTGCTCGCCGTGGGCTCCGACTACCCGAACTCTGCAATCGTACAATCCCGCAATCGCCGCCGTAGATGCCAATGCACCAATAAGGTCCAAGATCTCGCGGGCGGGCGAAACGTCTTGTCGAACACGGACCGCGCCACATCCTCGGTAACCTTACCGATTCCCGTCAATCGATCGTTGAGCACCTCGGTCTCCGCCAGTTCATCGAATGATGACCTTCGATTGTACCCGCTTCCAATTCGGCGTTGTTGCTGCGAGCACGGCGATCCCGGCAACTGTCAGCGATCACGCTTGCCAATACTGGGGGTGGCTCAACGCGTCGCAACACCTGATTGTGCCCGCGGCGGCGGCGATCACACCCTGCCGTAATTCGTGCACCATCCAGGCGTCGGCATGGTCAGGGGGAATCGGATAGGGAGCTTGCAGCCCACGCGTTCCCGCAGCGACAAAACCAAAGCGAGTGTAGTAAGCGGGATAGCCGAGCACGAACACCAACTGAACGTCGGCTGCAGCGAGTTGCGTAAGCGATTCGTTGACCAAACGATTTCCGATGGCTTGCCCTTGTATTTCACGAGTGACGGCAAGCGGTGCGAGAATCTGGGCCGATAGGTCACGGGCGGGGTTGATCGTGACCGACGTGAACAGACCATGGCCAACGATCTGATCCTTAGACTCGGCCACCAACGAAAAGACGGGTTCGGCGGACGGACCACCCGTGACGAAAATCCTGCTCGCTCGTTTCCGCTCCGGCTTTGCCCGATGCCATCGACGATTAAAACCACCCAGCCAGTGCTATAATTGATGGCATTGGGTGAAGCGTCGGCAATTTCGTTGCTGCGGCGCCAATGCGTTTGCTTGCCGATCCTGTTGGTCAATCACCGCGCAGCCGCCATCGCTGCATGGCTGAAAACGGTTTTTAATAAAAGAATTCTGCAGGGGCGAAAGCATTCTTTCGCAAGTAGGCAAGTTGGCTAATTTCGTTGCTGCATCCATGTTGGCGGCCGGTGTAACTGATTGTCCGTGGTGTGAAGCACAACAAGTATGGAACGTGAATTGCGGATCGATTCCCGATCGAATCGGAACCTGTAACACTCCTCAACGCACACGAAAGGACAACGCTATGGGACTGTTTACCAGCACTGAATTTGATTCGCTTGAATGCTTACTGATCGACCAACTTCAAGACCTTTATGACGCAGAGAATCGGCTGATGGATGCGTTGCCCAAGATGGCGGATGCGGCCTCTTCATCGAAATTGAAGCAGGCGTTCCAAAGCCATTTGGAAGAAACCAAGGGGCAAGTCAATCGGCTCGAACAAGCGTTTCAGCTACTCGAAAAATCTGCCAAGCGTAAATCGTGCGAAGCGATGAAGGGCTTGGTCAAGGAAGGCGAAGAGATAATCAACGCCAAAGGTGACCCCGCCATCAAAGACGCAGCCTTGATTGCGGCGGCGCAGCGAGTCGAGCATTACGAAATGGCAGGATACGGGTCGGCGAGAAACTTTGCACAGCGATGTGGTCGGCCGGACGTCGCGGATCTGTTGCAGCGGACCTTGCAGGAAGAAGGCGACGCCGACAAGAAACTATCTCAGATCGCCGAATCGTCGATCAATGCGGCCGCCGCTCGCGTTTAACGACGTCGCCGTGTGGAACAACAATAAGCTCCAACCCCTATTTGTCGCGTGGGGTATTCTCCCCACGCAGCAGACCAGTAACGCAACGATCCGTCGATGTGACCTACATCGGCAGTTGCGTTATCGGAATGACTCGGGGTTGAAAATCAGGTAACTCAACATCGCCAACGCTGGCAAGATCACCCCTAGAACGAAGACAACGATCACCCACTGCATGTAGCGGAATTCGTCGTTCGCCAAATGATCTGACTTGTCCTTTTTCGAATCGAGACGCACCGGATCACCAAAGAAGACGATATCGCTGGAGAGTGAAATTTTGCCATACCGTCCAGTTTTCGACCGTTCGCTGGCGACCGAGTGGTCGTGCGTGACAGGGCTTGGTGGCGGTTTTTCGACAATCGAATAAGCCATGGTCTTGACCTCCCGATAAAAAAGACGGTGACAACCGACAAACAGGCCTCGTTTCTCTTGCAAAACGCCCGCGTGTTTGCCACATTGCTGATATCGAATCGCAGTCGTTGAATACAACAATGCATTCATTGGACCAAACGCAAAAAAATGCGTTTTTCACGCTTTAAATCGGCTATTTCCTTCGCCAGCGCCAACTAGCGTTGACGCTGCGACAACGCCAGTTGCCCCCGCCTCGCTGGTCGGATCTAGACGCGAATCGACTCGAATCGCCAGAGGGCCGATGCGACGGGCGGCGTCGACGCCATGCTGTTTTCAAGAAACGCGATTCAAACCGGCGACTTCTTGCGGGTGCGATTTAAATTCCGAGGCTAGCTCGTGAAGTTGGCGACGCGCGGACTCAAGTGAGTCGACCAGGTCCGCTCCGCCATATTCGTCATTTTCGGCAGCAACGATCTGTAAATCGTCCACACCGATAAATCGCAGTACGGTAGTCAAGTGCGGATCCAAGTGATTGTACTGCTGATTTCTTCCGCCGGGTCCGTAACCTCCATCGCCACGCGAGATCACGGCGATCATTCGCTTCCCGTGAACGAGCGGTGCGTAAGGTGTTTTTTTGTTGGCCGGGTCAAACGCGAACGTCCGGCCGACGCGAACGATTTGGTCAATATAAGCTTTGAAGCCGCTTGGCATTCCAAAGTTGTAGAAGGGAATCCCGGCAAGGATCAAATCCGCTTTCATCAACTCGTCGACCAATTCGTCGCTCAGCCGCAATGCACATTGCATGGCGGCACTGCGTTGGTTCGGTGGCGTAAACGCGGCTGAAATCCACGATTCAGTGACGTGCGGCAATGGGTTTCGCCCGATATCTCGATACGTCACGATGCCGTCGGGATGGACGTCTCGCCATCGCTGTACGAATTCGGAGGTCAAGCGACGCGTGTGCGAGCGGTCGCCACGAGGGCTTGAATCAAGGTGAAGCAGGTGAGCCATCTCAGTTTTCCTTTTTTATTCGACAAAGACAAGTAGCAGGGGGGCGGCAATGAATGAATTGCCACAGTGCTGATATACTTGTCGATCGAGAAACAGGATCAACCGGGCACAAATTTGTGCGGTACTTACTTTCGCGTAGGAATTCAGAAAAGATGAGCGAGCGAGACGTCACCGAAGTCTTTGAGAAATGTTTGGGGTGTCGCTACATGGTGTCGCTGCTCCGGCAAATCCATGGTGGCATTCAGCGACCGGGGCAACTGGAACGTTCGGTCGATGGCATGACCGCAAAAGTCCTTTCCGAGCGACTGAAGCGACTCGTCGAACATGGGGTAGTCGAGAAGACAAGTTATCCCGAGATTCCACCACGAGTCGAATACACATTGACGGCGTTTGGTCGACGGTTGCTCGAGATCATCGACGAAGTGGACGAACTTCATCGGCATGCACACGTAAAGACATAACGCTTTGCGTTGCGTTTCATTTCCTCTGTTTGCCGACATCGCCATGCCACCAAACGGAAATGCAATAATTGCGAAAAGCGGATAACGAGCGTGCATCACGCCATGCACCCGAAAACGAAACCCGACGCCGTTTTGTTTTAGTTTGGCACAAATCCGAGTCTCGCTCCTTAGGGGGAAATAACCTTTGCTACCGGCACATCGAAACGATTGGTTTACAAAATTGGTTGGATTTTCCGAACAGTCTCATTCGCAAGTTCAACAGTTTATCTCGGTCCACGAAGGTCAATTGACTTCGAAGGTCAACGGAAAAACGTTTCAATCGGGACGCCTGGACGTCGTTTCGCTCGCCGAATTGCGAGAGCGATCCCGCCAAGTGATCAAACCCGGTGGACAATTAAAACTGGACGAATGGGTAGGTGATGCACAGGCTCTGCATGCCGATCCGACCAACGCGGGAGCGATGTTTCAAGTCGCTTCGCAATTTAATTTGCTCGAAATGGTTTCACCGAGCGTGACTCCGGAACAAGGGATCGGAATCTACGAGCACGACCGAACTCAAGGCCCCGCATGTGCAATCGCATGCGGTGCAGGAACCATCTTCCGCAACTACTTTGTGCCGTTTGAGAACCAAATCGGTCAATCACGGAGCGTGCAAATCGACTGCCTTGATGATTTTGGCAAATCGCTCGGTAATGTCAAAAATCGATTGTGGACGATGCGAAACGGCTATGCATTACCGTCATCCGCGGGGCTGAAAGAAATCAACGCGACACTCGAACCTTTGTCCGAAAACGATCTCGATGCGCTGCGAGCGAAATTGAAAGTGGGAATCCAGTGGAACACCCAAGTCACGCTCTCAGGGTGCACTCACCTGGTTTCCCAAATCTATTGCTCGGCGATGCCCGTCGCCTACAGTCGTCTTGCCGAGGCTCAGTGGGAGCCATTTGCCAGGTTGATCCTGGAAGCTGCCTACGAAGCAACACTTGCTGCGGCCACAATCAATGCGGCTCAATCGGGCAACAACACCGTGTTTTTGACGCTGCTTGGCGGCGGTGCCTTTGGAAATCGTGAGTCATGGATCTTATCGGCCATCGAGCGGGCATGCCGACAATTTGACTCGGTTGACTTGGATGTCAAAGTCGTCAGTTACCGGTCGTCCAACGCATCGGTGCAAAAGCTCGTCAAATCGTTCTCGCAACCACGCAGCGATACGAGATCGCCAGGACAGCCGAATCCAGAAAGCTTAGCCGATCACCATTGTCCTGTTTGCGGAGCCAAACAACGCGTCTTTCTCCGCTACCCGTGGTACATCTGCAATGCATGTTTGTCGCTGGCCGAAGATGGAAATGGCCGACGGTTGCAATTTGGCAACGTCAGTTTTTCCGGAGGGTTTTGCTATGGCTATACCGACGACACAATTTCACCGCCACAGGAATGTCGCGAGGTGATTTGTTTGATCCACGGACGCCCGGTCGTCGTTAGCGAAGCTCGTTTCGGAGGCGTTGTCGCCCAACCGCTCAGCTCCACATACGCGGGCGTGGAAGCAGGGCCCAAACCAATCGACTTGACCCGCCGCATCGAGCGGGAATAAAGCGATATCGGCGATGTTAGGATTGTCAGGCTTACGGTGCGATTGGCTTTAACGTAATGCCACGCAAATCGAGTAACCAATTTCGCAAACTCGGATCCGACTTGAACACCGCAACGGTGGTGGCTTGCGGCAACATGACCGTGCCGAGTTTGACTTTTCGGTAGTCGTCCCAATTGTCCGTGCTTTGCACCGTGCCGGTCAAGCTTTGCTCGCCGAGGGTGAAGATGAAGGCGTTACCCGCGGTGTTAGCGGGACATGCATAGTCCAACCAAACTTCGTATTGACTTGGTTTGTCATTCGCAATGGTCCATTCAACTCGATCATTGACATCGCCCCAAAATCCGATGTTCTTATACTTCGCTTCGAAGTTGATCTTGTCACCGAAAATGCGACATGTGGAAGCGGCCAGTTCAAAGGTCCCGCCATCGCCAGCGGTGATCGTGACGGGTTCGTTTCCCAAAAAGATTTTGGGTGCCGGTCCCAACGCGTCAAGGAACGCAAGCAAGTCGCTCATCTGCGATGGGGAGATTACCTTTTCGAACTCTTCGGGCATCAGCGACGTGCCAACGCTTTGGACTTGGTCGATGTCCTCTCGCAAAATGGTTTTGGATTTGCCGTTTTGCAGCGTCAATTCGATTGCCACGGTCGATTCGTTGGTGATGATGCCTGCCTCGACGACTCCATCGAGCGTTAGCACGTTGTAGCTGAGGTATTTGTCTTCGACCGCGGCGTTGGGAGCCAGGATCGCGGTTACCATCGCTTTAGGCGAGCGATCCTTAAGCCCGGCCAAGTCGGGGCCGACTTGATTGCCGATTCCTTGGACGCGATGACAGCTGGCACAATGTTGGGTAAAGATCGCTTGACCAAGGCCCAGATCCCCCAACGTGGGATTTACGACGCGATAGGATTCGAGCAAGGCGTGTTTGTCCCCCGAACTCATCGCATCGCCGAACAATTCCGTCGCCGCCGCGCGCACTTTCTCACTGACATGGGTGGCCATCTTTTGTCGATGTTCCGAGCTTATGGTTTGCAGCGGGATCGTGTTGCTGCGGACCGCCTCGGCTAATTGCAACGCGGTGCATTCACGCGTCAGCGAATCGTCAAGGATTGCCGAGCGCACGGAGGGGCTGATGGTGGTCAACCGCGACAACAATGCGGCGGTTTCTTGACCGGCCAGGGCGTGGATTGCGGCGATTTGAAGTTCAAGCGGTTCCGTTGCGGTGACCAAGTTGAGGACATCTCCATGAAACTTTGCGTCGATCAGCGTCAGCACGGAAACGGCGGCTCGGCGAAGCGTGATTTCAGCGTCCGAGTCCGCGACTAGAGTCGCAAGTTCGGCACCGAAGTCCCTCAGTTTTATCTGCAGGTCGGGTTGCAGTGCCACGCCACGTTTGCGAACGGTGCCCAATGCCGCAGTCAGCTCGTGGATATTCTCGACGCTGGTGTCTTGACGGACCCGATCGATAACGTTGCTGAGCAGTTCTGCCAGAAAGTCACTGTTTTGCATCCGCACGGCCATCTCGAGGACAGCGGCCTCATAAGGTCCCGCAGCCTCTTTGCCGTGAATCGCCGTTCGGAACTCACGCAGATTGTGCTCGCCGAGCGAGCTAATCACAGCGGCTTGTAAGTACGGGTCACCCGCGGAAAGCAAAGCAAGCTCGGCGAGTCGTTGGATCGCGCCCGCCGACGAGGACACGCCTAGCGAATAGGCGAGTTGCATACGCACATGCGGATCGCGGATGTCACAGCTTTCCAGTGCCGAAACCAAGCGGTCAGAAACCTCTCCCGGTTCGTGAAGGAACTTCTCAGCAATGCGAATTGCATGACGGCGGACGGTGGCGTCGGTGTCGGCCAACGCGATGAGCAGCGTTTCGACGTCCATCCGCAAACCGTCCAGTGTGCACAGCGCGTGCAAGCGAGCCATTGGATTACTTGACGAACGTAACGCCGTTTGCATCCGAGCAAGGTCCGCCGCGTCATTGCGTTCGATCCAATGTTGTTGGACAAGATCGCGGACGCGGCCATTGGGTGATGCGAGTTGATCGACCAACGCACCGCCCGACAAATCATTGAGCTTCAGGATCGGTCGCGGCGAGCTGTTTTTCGGATAGACCCGATAGATCCGTCCTCGATCATGCCCCGCACGCAAGAAAAGCTCTTGGGTACGTTCACCGATCCATTCGGGATGCTCCATCACTAACCGGTACATATCGGTAACCCACAGCGCTCCATCGGGGCCGGTGGTGACAAACGAGGGCCGGAACCAGGAATCGGTCGAGGCCAAGAACTCAATCTGCGCTTCGTCATCGGGGCGAATGCTCTCGAACGTAACTCCTGTGGCAATCAATTGCCGGCGATGAACGAGGTTGTGTACCGGTTCACAGGTGAACGTGTTTTGCAGAAAGTCATCGCCGAACAAGGTATCACGATAAACCATCGTGCTACATGCCGAAGTGAATTCATGTTCCATTCCCGCAGCAGGCGGCTTGTAACCGGACCAATGGCTCAGCACGCGAGAAATCGGAAACAATTGGGTGTTGTCTAAGCGAGCGATATTCCGTTGAGCCGCTGGCGGCGCAACAAACGGATTGCGACGCAGATAATGATCCGCCAAGACGTAATGACGCACCGGAATCGAGTTATTGTTGCCAAACCAATTGCCGTGATCGTCGCGATGACGTCCGTACTGCGTTTGTCCTGTCTGAGCTTCCAACGCTCCGTCCTCGGGACGAATGCGAATATCAAGTCCGCGGATGTCGAGCTTTTTCCCCGTCTTGACCGACTCGATCACTCCCCCGCTATCCCCATTGGCGAGATACAACCAATTGTCCAATCCGCGAGTGATGCCATTGAAACGATGTTGTTGGTTGCCTTCGCCAAATCCACGATAGAGCTCTTCACGGACTTCGGCTTTCCCGTCACCGTCGCGGTCGGCGGCAAAGAACAGCGACGGAGCGGCACAGACAAGCACTCCATCACGCCACGCCATCACGCCGGTGGGAAAGGGGATTTCGTCTAAAAACAACGTCGATTTGTCATACTGGCCGTCTCCGTTGGTGTCTTCCAGGTAGCGAACACGACCGCCCGGTTTGCCCTTGTCATCAAGGCCGAGGGGATAGTCCGCCATCTCGACGACCCACAATTTTCCATCAGGCCCCCAGTCCAGGCCGACAGGGTCCATCACCAAAGGTTCTGAGACCACTAGCTCCACTTCAAAGCCCGGTCGCACTTGAATCGATTGGTGTGAGAGCGCAGCCGAGCGGGGCCCAGGCTCAGTGCGGCCTAGCAATTCCAGAAAAGAACGGCGGTCGACCCAATCGGGCAGACGGTGGGTGTCTTCGTTTTGCACCCACATATGGTCGCCAGCGAACCACGCACCGTTGTTGGTTCCGTTGCGGACGATCAAGGGGACATTGGTCAAGTCCTCGACTATACGCGTGAATCCGCCGGTGTCGACATCGTAAAGCTGAATCGCATTTTCCGCACCGTTGGAAATGATCACATCGTCGTGGCCGTCCTTGTCAAAATCGACAAACCGCACGCCGTTGTCTCGGCCACGATCATCGACAATCGCAAAGGGCATCGGGTGTGGTGTCGATCGCCACTTGCCATCATCGCCTCGTTTCAGAATTTGTTTGTTTTTTGGATTGCCGACGATCACCTCCGAGATGCCGTCCCCGTCCAAATCACGAAGCCGAACCCCTTGATCGACACCTGCGACGGAGGTCCGGATGTCCAACAGCGGCGTAGGCAGTGGACGGGAAGTGATCCCACCGTCGGTCACTTGGTAGATGCCTTGTTGGTTTTCGTTGTTGACCAGCAAGGAAACCGAACCGTTCTTCGCCAGATGCCCCAACTTGACGCCCAAGTCGACTCGTCCTTGATTTCCTTTGGCGGTGATTTGCACGTCATGATCGAACTCACGCCACCGCTTGGTTTGCGGTTGCCAAAGGCGGACGGTTTTGCGAGTTTCGTTACCGATCATCACGTCGACGTAGCCATCTTGATTCAAATCGGCGATGCGCACTCCATGGTCCCCGCCATCGTCGGGGGCGCGAAGCGGCTGGTCGACCAACAGGTTGTGGTTGATGCGATCAACACATTCCTTGAACGTCAGGAATTTGACGCGTTTGCCGTATTTTTTGTCTGCGTAATCGATCAATTCAACCACTTGGTCGTTGCGGATCCAACCATGCGGATGGAACACAAGGTTGAACATGCCTTGCTTGATCACCGTCGCATCGAGTGCGGCTTGCATGTCGACAACGGTTTTGGGGTTGTTGGGCTGCTGCAGATTTTGAGCTTCCCAGTCGCTTGGGACCATGCACGGGAACTGCCAGCCGAGTTTGCCGATGACATATGGGTAGGGATAGTTTTGGATCTTGTTGACGAACGATGGAAAGGGGACGTACTTGGTGAAACGTGGGGTGCCATCGGGATCCATGACGAGTTCACGCGGCAGATCGGGATCCGCGTCGGTGAAGACGGTAAACACGCTGCTGTCGGCTTGCAGGAAATTGCCGGCTTCGGTGCGACGGTTAAAAATCTCTTGCCATAGTCGCGGGCTGGGCGTATTGCGTGAATCGCAACACGGGGTGCGAAAGGCAACGGGGGTGTTACCGGGGATGGAACTCATCATGTCAACACAACGATCAAACGTCGATTTGGCTGTTGCGAAATCGCTGCCTTGCAGACAAGGACAAGGGTGATCGACCGTGTGGACTTCGATCGATAGTCCTTCGTCGAGCCACGTTTGCAACTGAGGATCGGTCGGGTCGACCTTGCACGACATGATGCTGACCGGGGCGCGGCCATCGATTTGTTTCAGTCGCTCGAGGATCGGCCGCAAATACGCTTCGTATTTCGCGGTATCGGCCATGTCGTCGATCCCGAGCGTAATCACGACGTCGACTCCCTCCTCGCCCACCCATTGTGGTGTCGTCAGCTTGGGAAACGCCGTGCCAGGATAATACCCCTCAGCGGGCTCGTCCAAGTACGTCAGCGTGTTGGTTTGGGCGGCCAGTTCGCCGCCCAAAAGTAGCAGGAATCCAGCAAAAACATGCAGGGCGGATCTGGACTGTTCAAGCATCGTAAAGGTTGCAATTTAGGTGGGATGCAATATGCGGAGGATACGACGTTATCATACACGGTCGTCGTAGCACGCGTTGCTGCGACAACGAACCTCCCGCCACAACCTCTCCCGCCTTACCTCTCACCGATCCCTTGCTATGAACACAAAGCCACCTCAATACCTCAATCGCCGCGAGTTTATTGCGGCATCAACAGCGACCGCAGCCACATTCGCCAGCGGGCTGGTAACTTCATCGGCGTATTCTCAGACACCGGCGGAGACTCACGCGGGGAACCTTCACCTCGGCACATTTCGGTTTGATGTCACGCCGCCGATGGGCCACTCGCTGTGCGGAGGCTGGATCAAGCCCGTTGTCGGGATCGACGATCCGCTCGAAGCAATCGGCTACGTGTTGCTCGGATCTGGGAAACCGATTGTGGTTTGTGTTGTCGATTGGACGGGGCTACTCAATTCCGCCCACCTGCAATGGCGACGAGCGTTGGCAGAGGCCGCAGGAACGACTATCGACCGAGTGACGGTTCATTGTGTGCATCAGCATAATGCGCCGTTTGCTTGTCTTGATTCGGAAGAGATTGTGTTGGCCCAGGGGGATCTACCGCACATCATCGAGCGTGAGTTCTTTCTCCGCTGTCTCGATGCTGGTCGCGGCGCCGTCCGCCAAGCTCTGCAGCAAACCACTCCGGTGACCCATGTTGCCCATGGCGAAGCAAAAGTCGAAAAGGTAGCGGGCAATCGACGAATCATAGGCGATAACGGCAAAGTGATCTCGCAGCGTGGTAGCAGTTCGCGAAATCCGGAGCATCATGCACTGCCCGAAGGTGTGATCGATCCGATGCTCAAGACGGTTGCGTTTTATCACCAAGACCGAAAACTCGCGGCGTGCCATTACTATGCCTGTCACCCGTTGAGCTACTACGGTGATGGACGTGTGAGCGCCGATTTCTGTGGTTTGGCTCGTAAACAACGCCAACAACAGGAACCGGACTGCACGCACTTGTACTTCAACGGCTGTGGCGGAAACATCGGAGCGGGCAAGTACAACGATGGATCCAAAGAGATGCGAGTCGCCTTAACCGAGCGGATGCTCGCCGGGATCGTCGCCTCGGAAGAAGCATTGGATCGACAATCCATCGAGTCGATTCGCTGGGAAACACAGGATATTCTGCCTCCGGTCAACCCAAGCTTTGACGAAGAGGCTTTGATGCGTCAGATCCGTGACAGCAAGCAGAGCGTGGTGAACCGAAATCGGCCCTCTTACACCGTCGCCTGGATTCGCCGCATGAAGGCATCATTGCCGATCACGCTCAGTTGTATGCATGTGAATGACATTTCCTTACTGCATCTACCTTCGGAAAGCTTTGTCGAGTATCAGCTGCGAGCTCAGGCTGCGGCGCCCGATCGCTTCGTGGCTTGCGCCGCGTATTCCGATGGCGGGCCGTGGTACATCCCAACCGCAGCGGCGTACCCACAAGGCGGCTACGCTGTCAGCGTCGCCCACTGCGCTGCCAGCATCGATCCGATGCTAACCGGTGCAATCAAAAACATGTTGTCACGCGTGTGATCGTCCCGACGTGATTAACGTCAATGGTTGCTTGTTTACCTCGCCCTACTAAATAGTGTCTATTCCGTGCTGATGAGTGTTCCCAAAACTTGAGCGTGCCGAATACTTCGTTCCGCTGGGATCGCTTGAAAGCATGCTTGGGGACAGGAAATTTTGGGAGCAGAGAATGATCGTCAGCTCGAACTCGAACTACAGCGTTTGCACGTCGCCCAGTAATGTGCAACGTCGATGCGTTTTCGCATGTCACCTTTTCATCGCACGCTCATCTGCGACAATCGCAGCTCACTTTTACTCAAACTTGGCAAATCATTTATGAGCGATCTACCCAACTGCCCCCAATGCGACGGGGAATACACCTACGAGGACGGGCCATTACTCGTCTGCCCGAGCTGTGCCCACGAGTGGTCACCGGCCGACGAAGCGGCTGCCGCAGAGGACGCAGCGACTCGCGATGCCAATGGCAACGTGCTCGAAAACGGCGACGCCGTCGTCGTCATCAAAGACTTGAAGTTCAATGGCGGCGTGGTCAAAGTTGGCACCAAAGTCAAGAACATCCGCATTGTCGATGGCGATCACGATATCGATTGCAAGATCGATGGCATCGGCGCGATGTCACTGAAATCCGAGTTCGTCAAGAAGGCCTGACGCAGTCGCCTTGCGGCGGCAGTATCAACCATCTTCCCCGATCGATTGTTTCCAGGGGACAGATATCTTGTTTCCAGGACTCGTGCCGAACGCCGTGAACCATTTTTAGGCTGGCAATTACAGGCTTTGCGTTCCATAGCGACGCTCGCCAGAGCGTGGATTGTTAGCGTTCCATGCGAGTCACCACCTTCTGGCGAAGGTAGCTGCCAGAAAATCGTTCACGGCGTTAGGTTCCTGCCTGGGAACGAGAATCAAAATCCAAATGGGACTTCGTGGCCTCGTCCACTGCGGGAATTGCGAGATGACTCAGGCGGCTGCGGCACGCTGTACCGCTGCGTCGACCGCCGCTCCGAGTGCCTGCATGGCCTCGTGTAGCTGCGCGTCGGTGATCACCAAGGGGACCAGCGAGCGGATGCAAGAGCCGTAAAGCCCAGCCCGGATCATGATCAGCCCGCGCTGGAATGCCTCTTCGACAATCAGCGGCGGCAGCACCGAATTGGGCTCCTTCGTCTCGCGATCGATGACAAACTCAATCGCACACATCGCACCGCTGCACCGCACGTCGCCGATCACGTCGTGCTTGGCCTGCCAGCGCTGGAAGTAGTCGAGGCAGACCTTGCCGATCTCGTTGGCTCGATCGGCCAAGTGATGCTCACGCAGATAGTCGATCGTCGCCACGGCACCCGCACAAGCCACTGGGTTGCCGCCATAAGTGGATCCCAATCCGCCGACGTGAGGCTTGTCCATCACTTCGGCTTTGCCAGTGACCGCCGCGATGGGCAGTCCTGAGCCGATACTTTTGGCCATGATCACCATGTCGACGTCCCACTCGGTACCGCAGCCCGGCGTGTGCTCGATGGCAAACATTTTTCCGGTGCGGCCGAAACCGGTCTGCACTTCGTCGCTGGCAAGCAGGATGCCATGCTGGGCAGTGAGTTCGCGGAGGGCCCGAATGTACTCAGGCGGCGCGGGAATAAAACCGCCCTCACCCTGGACCGGCTCGATGATGACCGCCGCCACACTGCTGGGGTCGATCTGCGCCACCAGCGCCTTCTTCAGATCGTTAATTCGATGTTCGCAGAAATCTTCGGTACTCATCCCAGCGGGCTTTTCGCGGTACTCGTAGGGGAATGGCACACGATAGATCTCGCTTGCAAACGGGCCAAACCCTCGTTTGTACAGATCATACTTGCTGGTCATGGTCATACCCAACAGGCTGCGTCCATGAAAGGCACCTTCAAAGACAATGATCCCCTGGCGGCCGGTGGCGTAGCGGGCAATCTTCACCGCATTCTCGCCAGCTTCGACACCGGAGTTGCAGAGCAGCGTTTTCTTCGGCCCGCGGATGGGCACGATTTCGTGCAGTTTTTCGTTTAGCTGTACCATCGATTCATACGTGCCAACGATGTTGCACAAGTGCAGCAGCCGATCGACTTGACCGTGGATCGCCGCAGTGACTTCGGGTGGACAGTGTCCGGCATTCAGCGCACCGATGCCGCCGGCCAAGTCGATAAAGACGTTACCGTCCACGTCGGTCACCGTGGCGCCCGCGGCGCGGTCGGCGACGATGGGACAAGAACGATACAGCCCGCGTACGGTGGTCGCGTCACGCCGATCCAGGATCGCTTGGGCGAGCGGGCCAGGCAGTGGGGCGTTGATCCGAATGGTCGAGTTTGCGGTATCGGTGGTGGACATAGCGGACGTTCTCAATCAATAAGTGGTTGGCATTCCAGAGGGGCTGAACACACGAAAGGTCTGCGGTGCGATTCGATCCGCATCGCTATGGACGCTGCCTTGTCCCCAGACCGCATCCATTGCCGCGTCACGAGGTGAGATCACCACAGCGCCCCCGGTCTCGACATCATAGCCCGGCTGCGGGCCGTGGCAGATCGAGCCCAAGGGATCACTTTCATCGTAACGGTTCAACAGTTGCCACAGGCCGCGGCGCGAGCAATCAGCCGGATGCGTTTTGAGCCAATCTTCGGCCGTTCGCAGCCGGTTGCGTGTGCTGTAGGCCGGCGATTCGCCACGAAGAGGCTCGATCGAGATCAGTTCCGAGTCTAGACAGTGGTTGGTGTGGGCAAGTGTCGACTCTAAGGTCCGCACGGCAAGTCGAGTGGGCGAACGTTCAACACTGTAACCGGTGCTTGCCGCATCCAGCAGCAGGTAGTGGTGTGCGCCAGCGACTGGCGCCACTTTCAATAATGCCAGTGCTTCGTCGGCGTTGCGAGCGCGAAGCATGCGGCGGACGACGCTGGTCCACATCACACCTGGGCGACCGTCCGAGGTCACCATGTTATTGATTCCGATCGCCAGACCGTGCTCATTCACCCCGATCATGGCCGGGCACCCCGTCACGGTGAACACGATGGCTGCGGGCTGATCGGTCGACCGCAGATCGAGCACGCGGATATACGGAGTGGCCGTGGGGTGCATATCCCACGTTTGCGCCAGCAATGGTCGCCCGTCCGCAGCCGCATTGGCGGCGACCAGCACGGCGGTACATTGGCCTGGATCTTCGAGTGGCGTCTGGTTCTTTGCCTCCCCCGCCGCGCCGCCACGCAGGGCGTCGACAAAGTCAGTGAAGCCGCCGGTCACCAGTAGATCGCGGGCAGGCACGTCGGCGGCACAGGCGATCGCTTCAAGCTCAGCAGTGGTCAGGTCATCGTACCGCTGTTGTTGCTCCCAACAAGCTTCGGCCAGCGTCTCGGGGTTAACCGCCTCGCTCCCTTCGCCGATCCAAAAACGGTCATAGCAAAGCCGCATACGCTCTTGCGTTAGCAATTGAATTTCGCTGCGAAATGCGGTGCCGTGGGCACGGCCCATCGCGGCGGCATCGCCGTCAATTCTCAGCATTTCAATGGAAGGCATTTGACGGTGTTCCTGACCGGAAAGGGCCAACAGCGGCACGAGGCCATGGTAAAAGACGACGAAACATCAAAACGCATCGATCGGGTGTCGCGACCACCACCGATTGTAGAACAAATCTCTGCAAGTGTTCCACCAACCCAGCTGGTTCAGGGTGTGAAACAATTTAGATCGTTGTTCGATATTGCAAATCCCCTGTTACCTTATATTCACTCAAGTCCACGTCCACGGCAATAGCACCGCGAGGGCGCAGTCGCCATAATCCGACTGATTTTAAAACAGACGGATTTAATAACAGATCGATTGGTAGCAGCGGGTGAATCGTCCGTGCTTCTGCGAGGCGACGACGTAAGGCTTAGACCATCTATGTCGGTTGCGTTCGCGGCGCGAGCCGTCCGTTGTCATATTGCTTTAATTCAACCAGAACACGCGGAAGGTATCGAGAATCTGTTGCGCTTCGTGCAGGTAGTGTTCTGCGACTTCTTCGTTGTTAACGACGACGAGCAGGTCGTGTGACAGCACGGAGGTGTTGTACCAATTGAAGCTGCCGTCGATGACGATGCGACGATCAATCACGCACTGTTTCGAATGAATCGGCGAATAGGGGATCGGTCGGTCGAAGATGCCGTAAACCAAAGCGATCGGAATGCCGGCATCCTTGAGTCGCTGGACCGCTGGCAACAGATGACGACTGAATTCCTTCTCCATTGTTCTTGGCTTGCGAATATCGCCCTGCCACGCCAAATGTCCGTTAAAGATTGCGCGCACTTTCACACCGCGATGATGCGCATGGATGAGGGCATCGATCACGCTATCACCATGTTCACCTCGCAATTCACCAATCAGAAACAAGCAAAGATCGATCGAATGTTGCGCTCGGTTGATCTCCGAGAAAATGGCATGATGTGGACGATAATACTTGCCATTGAGCATGGCAGTGCGTCCGAAGGTGTAGTAGAGATTAAACGGGCTGCGTGGATCAATTCCATACCGCTGAATCACTCCCCCACGGATCGACTGAAAGATGTTGTCTAGCAGCCGGCACATCCCCTTGGTGTGGAACGTCATTCCCGACTCCCAGTTGGCTCCCCACTGATCAAACGTAATGTTGAACGAGCCAATGATACAGTCTTCATCGTCGAAAATGATGAACTTGTTGTGCATGTCCGTGGCTACTTCCGCCAACGGATCACAGGTGGTGCAGATTTCGCCCAGCAGTTCAATACCAGACCGCTTCAGTTTGAGGTAATTTTTGCTGTTCGTCAGCGTCATCTTGCGCCAATCCACGATAACCTGCACCAAGACTCCGCACTGATGAGCGTAAAGTAGATGGTTACAAAAATCTTTGTCATCAATGCAGTCGACGCACACCTTGATCGAGTGCAGCCCCGACGGATCCGTCTGCTTTTTCCAGATCACCTTATCAATGTGATCATGAATGAAGCGTTTGGGGTGGTACGGATGCCACGTTTGACCTTTTGTGAACTTCGGAATCAGATTCAATGACTGATAATTGTGGTTGATCCAGTCCACGTCATTCTGCAAAAGTCGATCATTCAGTTCGACCGTTCTGTATTCGTTGCGGGTCCTCCACTGTGACGAGACGGCACGGTTCTGCTCTCCCTGCGATTCGATATGCGGTCCATCCATAAAGATGTATTCATATTCCGAAGGCACCGACCTGAAATCGTGGTGCAAAATATAGGAGAACTTCACACAGGTAACGCGTCCCTGATGCATCGACTGCATATGAATAAAAATATCACGCGTCACGCGTTGATGTTTGTCTCCCTGCACATTAATGGGATCGGTGTGAGCAATATACTGCTCATGACTGCCATCCTCGTGAAACACTTTGACGATCACTTTGATATTAAGATCGACTCCCCAGTCCACATCAAATACCAATGTTCCACGTCGCAGATAGAACAGATCATCAAAATCGTTCCTGCGCGCATACGGTGTCTCCAGCCTCGCATGGACCGGCCTCGCATATCGTTCTGCAAAATATGAACTCATAAATTCTTCTATTTTTCAATGACGTTATGTTAGTTCAAATTCTACGTAATAACCGGTATGATCCGACACGCGACCGTAGGAATGGTCGGTAAACAGCTCGAGCCCGTTTATCGATTGCACCCGAGATCCTTTTTTGAGAAAGATGTAATCGATCCGTCCATCATGACCGATCGCCCCCTCGATATCCTGAACGCGGTCGCAGTAAACTTGGTCGAAGGCGGGTCGATTCACCGTCTTGAGATACTGATCCTCATACTCGCTGGAATTCACAATGTGGCAATAAGCCCCTGAACCGGCTTTGATATTGAAATCACCGCAAATCAGCGTCGCCGCCACATTTTCGTCATGACGCTCATCGGCCCATTGACGCGTGCGATCAAACTGCGGATAGAAACCATCTTCGGGCCAACTGAGATGAGCACTGAATAGGTTGACGGGGCCGAAATAGGGAATATGTACCTGCGCCATAACGACGCGTCTCGCATGAATGTCATAGATATCTTGACTGTCCGAAACATATCCCGAATCGGTTGTCGAAAACTCATGGCGACTTAGAATCGCGACGCCTTCGCGAAATCGATCGAACCCCAGATGCGAATAATCGGTGTGCAAGTGATACGGAAACGGCAGAAACGCATTGATCCGCCGCGCTGCGTTGGACGCCCAGTCACCGTTGCCATCATTCCAGTTCTCAGCCACTTCTTGAAGGCACACCAGATCAATTTGAAAGTCCTGGATCGCCTGAGCAATCTGTTTGAATTTGTATTCTTGATCGTTTTCCTGGTAGCAGTGCAGATTCAGCGTCAGCACGCGAAGCGTACTTCGCCGCGACTGATAATTCGCACCATGACAGTTGTCCCAGACCACTCCATGATCCGTCTCCGATTCAATCGCATATTCCACTCGATACGAATGATGAATCGGCAAGCGTCCCGTCCAGATCTCCCAGCCATACCGGTTGGGGTTCCGCGCGACACTGCCGCGAACCAGGTCCCAGTGATTCGGTCGTTTGAAACAACGCGTCACATGGCTCGTCTTCCATTTATCGGTGGACCAGTGAATCCGCACGCTCTTGGCGTGGAGCGAAGATCGAACCGCAGAGTCGACGGACAGCGAGACTTTGCCTCCCTGTAAAACCGGATCATAGAACAGATGCTGAATCGGGACATCGCGATAAACGATAACACCGGCGTCTGCATCAACCTTGTAATCCAGACCGTGATTATTGTCCCAGAACGTTCGCCCCGCACACTCGTAACTGACCGAGTAACGAATGTTGCCTGGCAGCGAATGCTCGGACGTCAGAGGGCGACGTATACAGGCGTACCACAACTCAGTTCCATCGGGCAATGTGCAGCGGTAGGACGCTTCATCGATATGCCACTCACCCTCCTCACCGCACCAGTGGATCGCCACGTGCTTTTGATAAGAAAGATTATCCACCCGCACCACAAACGACATTTCCTGCCACGCTCCCTGGATGGTGCGTGAGATAATGTTCTCGGTGTATTCAATTCTAATATGCTGCATTTGCGTACTCAAAGCTCCGAGTCTTAAAAGCGTCCCGTGCCAACATTTTTATTAAAAAAATGAATCCCCGGCCCCCAAACAATCCCTGTCGAACTTCGCGCTCTTTATGAATATAGATTGCGTACAGTCGCTGACCGACAAACTTCAAAAAGATGAGTAATATTTCAATGTTGCTGCAACGAAAAAACGAGTCAGTTTCGTTATTGGCTTCATTTTACTCCGCGCCGAAGGCCTCCGACGAATTTCACGCCGACCAATCGGATTAATCGTTACCCGAATCGAATTGAGAACGCAGATGCGTGACCTCTCTCGTTCCCAAACGAGCGATTGGGAACAAGTGAAATCGGTGTCTTTGACCAGATCCACTACGGGCGATCACTGATTCTTCGCGGCGCCAAAGCAAACGACTTCGACGACTCCGCCTGAAAAACATCTATGGACTATGTTTTTTGGAGCTGGAACAAAATGCTGAAATTCTATAGAGGAGGGGGGCCAATCGCTGCGAAGCACGCGTAAATCGCTCGTTTTCCTATAGCGGACGAAGCTTCCGATCGCTCAAATACAAGGGTTCACAACGTCTTCTCGCTGACGTTGGATTGCGATCCGATTTTGGATAGAATGGCAGCATGTCAAAATTAAACAAAAAAAATCTTGATCGCAGGCGTTTCGTCCTCCGCTCGGTTGCCGGATCGCTCGCTCTGCCTGGACTTTCATCACTGCGGGCCGAGTCGGTCAGTAGCAACTCGGCTGTTCGAGCGACCCACGGCGCGGGTGTCGGTGCTCGCCGCTTCGTTGCGGTAGGCAACTTGCTTGGATTTCAGCAGAAGCATTTTTTTCCGGAAACCACCGGTAAGGAATTTGAGCCGACCACGCTGCTGAAGCCGCTAGAGGCAAACCGCGACCAGATCACAATCTATCGTGGCCTTGATCACGGTTTGCGGGGAGGCCATTTCGCCGTGCACACGTTTCTGTCAGGCGTGCTGCACCACGAATCGAAGCATCGCCCCGATGGCAACGTCACCATTGACCAATTCCTGGCCGATGAGGTAGGCGGGCAAACGCGGTTCGCATCGCTGACGGTGGGGTCCGAAGGAGGCATCCATGGTGGTTGCCAAATGTCGTGGACCAAATCGGGCGTCCGCGTCCCACCGATCACAGGCCCCGCCGAACTATTCGACAAGTTGTTCGTCACGGAATCAAAAGAACGGCGTGCTCAGAAAGTCAAATCCACCGCCGTGGAAGCTTCGATTCTCGATTCGATCCGCGAAGAAGCGGGTTCTCTATCCAAGCGAGTCAATCAAGAGGACAAAGCTAAACTTGACGAATACTTCAGCTCGATTCGCGACGTCGAAAAACGGCTCGAAGTCCGCCGCCGCTGGGCTGACCAACCCAAACCGGATGCCCCGTTTGACAAACCGGCCGACACGAACACCGTCGATGACCTGCCGATGCTGTACGAGTTGATCGCGTTGGCGCTGCAAACCGATTCGACGTGAATCGCCACGTTGGAAATCGGTGGCAGCTTTCTGCCACAGAACCTCGGGATCGACAAGTCCTATCACAGTCTCTCGCATCACGGCAATGACGAGGAAACGATCGCGCATCTGATTACACTTGAGTCGTATCAGTTAGAGCAATTTGGAAAGTTCTTGACACGGCTTGCAGAAATCCAGGATGGCGACCAGAGCTTGCTCGAATCGACCGCGGTGCTGTTCGGCAGCGGAATGGGCAACGGCAGCTCGCACACCAACACGGACCTGCCGATCTTGATGGCGGGCGGTGGTTACGGCCGCGGCGAGTTCAAGAAAGTCGGTTCCAAACGCTCGGGCAATGTCCCGCTGTGTAATTTGTTCGTCGACATTGCCCAACGGATGGGTGTCCAAAAGGATTCGTTCGGAACCAGCACCGGCACCCTCTCGTAAACGCGATCACTATGTATCTCTGTGAGTCTGTTCGACGCGGGGCGTTTTGCGCCATCGGGGTTATCAGTATTGCTCTAGCCGCGATGGCCGATATCGCCGCAGCGGAAACGGCGTCCGAAAACGGTGCTGCCCATGCCAGTACAGCGGTGGCGAAGTTTCTCGGCGAGTACTGCCTGCAGTGCCATGACACCGGCTCGGCCGAAGGCGAACGCGAATTCGAGTCGTTCGAGCTGCCGTTCACGTCGGAGCAGCAATTGATCACTGCCGATGAAATCATTGATTCGGTGACCTTAAAGATGATGCCGCCCGAAGATGCCGAGCAACCGAGCGACGACGAGCGTTTAGCACTGCTAAGTGTGTTGCGAAACAGTATCGCGGAGGCTCGCGAAAATCTCAAAAGCTCGGGTGGCCGCACCGTGATGCGTCGGCTTTCCAACCGTGAGTATGAAAACACGCTTGCGACACTGTTTGACCGCCGCGTCGATACGTTGGGGCTGACCGCGGACTTTCCAAAGGAAAACACCAGCGGTCATATGGACACGATCGGCGAGGCGTTGGTGACGTCGGGCTTTCTGCTGGACCAATACCTGCAAGCCGCATCACGGCTGGTCGAGACTCGTCTTGGTAAACCGGCAATGCAGCCAAAATCGTGGCACTTTACCGACAATTTTCAGCAGTACGAAGAACTCACCGGCGCCCACCGCAGCGTGTTCAAATTCGAGTACCTCTGTTTGTACGAACAACCCAATACCGATACGCGGCAAGGCGGCTATGGGCACATCGAGGACTTTTTAGAGGGAGTCCCGGTGTCAGGACTCTACGACATCGAAGTTCATGCGCAAGCGATGCATCGCGATACCCATTACGATCCGAAGATTTTTCGCATCGACTTTTCCGAACCCTTTCAATTGGCGGTGGTTCCAGGCGACGCCACCAAGGGACACATTCACTACCCGCAAGCCATCGAACCGGTTTTGGCCACCACGGTTGTGCCGGACGACCAACCCGAGTGGTTGAGTTTTCGTGTCTGGCTCGAGGCTGGACAAACGCCTCGATTCATTTTTCCTAACGGCCCGTACGAATCACGAGCGTCGGTGATCGAAACCAACAAGCGATACAAGGATGAGTTCAAAGCACCGAAGGTCGGGGTCAGCCGCACATCGCTGCTTCGTGAAGGAGCGCTGCCGCATATCAAGATCGGCGAGGTCAACGTCCATGGTCCGCTTTCCGAACCCGGTGGCGGCAAAGAGGAACAGGCAGTTTTTGGGAAGGAAGGGTTTCAGACAGATCGAGCGATCGAGCAGTTAGTCGCGTTTGGTCAACGAGCGTACCGGCGTCCGCTGGACGAAACCGATCGCACGCGGATCGAGGCGATCTATCGGAAACGATTATCCGAAAAAGCCAGCCCACGTCAGGCCGCCTTGGATACGCTGAAGATGATCCTTTGCTCGCCCTCGTTTTTGTACCTCAGCGAAATCACCCTCGAAGACGAAACGAAGCTTCGCCCCTTCGATCTTGCCTCGCGACTTTCCTACGCACTGTGGGCGGCCCCACCGGATGATGAACTGTTCGCCGCCGCCCAATCCGGCCGTTTGACCGAGACGGACGAATTAAGAAAACAGATCACTCGGATGCTTGCTGATGATCGATCCAACGAATTCATCAATGGCTTTCTCGATAGTTGGCTCAACCTGCGAGACATCGGTAATCTGCCGCCGCCTCGCAATGCGGCCTGGGAATACTACGCCCAAAACTTGCCTGAATCGATGAAGCAGGAAGCACGTCTATTCTTTCGGAATCTGCTTGACGAGAACGGATCCGTGATCGATTTTCTCGATGCGGACTACACCTTTGTCGACAAAAAGTTGGCAACGCTTTACGGATTACCTGAGCGAGACACGCTCCGCCTAGCCGACGGATTTCAGCGAGTCAACCTTGCGAAGAACAAACAGCGAGGCGGCGTGCTGGGAATGGCTGGTGTACTGACCGTCAGCGCCAACGGCGTCGACACTTCTCCGGTGACACGCGGCGTATGGGTTCTGGAAAATATCCTTGGGATCACGCCACCACCGCCGCCGGACGAGGTACCTGCGATTGACGCCGATGTGAGCGGTGCGACCACGATCCGTGAAAAGCTAACGAAACACAGCCAGGACAAAGCGTGCTTCGTGTGCCACCGAAACATTGACCCGCTCGGTTATGCACTTGAAACGTTTGACCCTATCGGACGTTGGCGAGAGAGATACCCCAAGGCCAAAGGCAAGGGATCGGCGGCGAAGGTCGATCCGTCGGGCAAATTGCCTTCGGGTGAAACGTACAATGACTTTCCTGGTTTCAAAAAGGTGCTTTTGGAAAGTCGCCGCGATCTGTTTGCCCGCAATCTGATCGAGAAACTGCTCACGTACGCGTCGGGCCGCCACATGGAGCGAACGGACCAGTATGAGATCGATGATATTTTGATTCGCGTCAAAGCCGCCGACTACGGACTGCAAACGATGGTATCCGAAACGCTGACCAGCGAGATTTTTCGATCGCGTTGAGTCCCAAAAAATTAATTGACAAGCTTGGCCGTAGTGGATCTTGCCAAAGATTCCGCATACAGGATCTTTAGCAAGATCCACTACCGTCCTTCTTACGCCCCCTCCTCATGTCCCAGGAATCACTATGAAAACGGCCTTTTACGTAGCGATGGCCTTCTGTTTCGTGAGCTTGGTTTCGGCATCATTTGCAGCCGACTCGAATTGGCCGCAGTGGCGAGGCCCGTCGGGATCGGGCGCCACGTCGGCCGACGGTGTTGTGAGCGAGTGGGGGACGGACCAAAACGTCAAGTGGCGGATCGAGTTGCCAGAAGCGGGCAACTCAACGCCGGTCGTGTGGGACGACCGTGTCTTTTTCACTCAACCGCTCTCGGAAACGAACCAGCGAAGTCTATTCTGCGTGGATCGAGAGACCGGTCGCGAGGTTTGGCGTCGTAGCGTCAGGTACGACAAACCGGAAACTTCGCACAAAACCAATCCCTATTGTTCAGCGTCACCGGTAACTGACGGGAAACACGTGATCGCTTGGTTTGGTTCCGCTGGGCTGGTTTGCTGGGATGTCGATGGCAACGAACGGTGGCGACGCGACCTTGGCACGCAGCAGCATATGTGGGGCTACGGGTCCTCGCCGATTCTGCACGACGACTTGTGCATCCTGTTGTTCGGGCCGGGAAACAACGAGTTCCTGATCGCCGTGGACAAGACTACTGGCGAAACACGCTGGCAGGTGGACGCACTGGATGACGATGCTGAACGCGCTCTCAGCGGCCCCGAGAATGACGGCAATGCCAACGATTTTGGCAGCAACAAAGCTCGCAGTGAACGGCTGCGAGGTGCTTGGAACACGCCGATCTTGGTTGAGGTCGAGGGTCACTTCGAATTGGTTGCCGCGTTGTCGCGCCGCGTCAGTGCCTTTGATCCATCGACCGGCCAGCAGCTTTGGACTTGTGGCGGGACGGGACCTTTGGCGTACGCATCGCCGATGGAATCCGATGGCGTGGTCGTCGCCTTGGGAGGCTATGGCGGCGCATCGCTGGCGGTCCGGGCGGGCGGTCGCGGCGATGTGACACCGACGCACCGGATCTGGCATAAACCCAAAGATCAAGGCTGGTTGGGAACCGGGGTTGTCGACAACGGATCGATCTACATCTGCAACATGAATGGCGTGCTGAGTTGTTTCGATGTTCAAACGGGAGACGAGCTTTGGAAGAAACGCACCGATGGCGGGGGCACGTGGTCCAGCATCACGCAAACTGGTGACGGCCGCATGTTCCTGCTGACCAAGTCTGGCACGACGACGGTTTTTAAACCCGATCCCAAAGCATTCAAGCAAATCGCGGCGAACTCGCTTGACGAAAAAACGAACGCTTCGGTCGTTGTAGCCGGCAACGACATCCTGATTCGCACCGACGAGGCGCTGTGGTGTATCGCGAAGGCTTCGCAGGAGTAAAAGCTCGGCTGCAGCGCTCGCTTGTATGCCGAGGACGCCGAGTCGTCCGCGGGCCCCTTGCTTATCGCGAGCCCACCAATGACCACTGCCAGCAGGATGACGAACCAGCCAAATGCGGTGCGGATTCGTTCGGCCGGCAGCCGCTCGCCAAGAACCACCCCAACCAGCATGCCGAGAAACGCCAGCCCCAGAAAGGCAAGGGTGATCCCCCAGTCAATGCTTGTCGAACGCAATTGTCCCGCAAGTCCCGCCAGCGTATTCAACGTGATGATCGCCAGCGAGGTTCCAACAGCGCGTTTTGCGTCGATACCGGCAAACAGCACCAGTGCTGGGACGATCAGAAAACCGCCACCCACCCCTAAAAATCCAGTCAGCACTCCGACAGCTGCCCCGATCAATAAACACGGCCAAACGCGGCAACGACGCTCGTGATGCGATTGTTCGGCTCGTCCCCGCACCATTGCGCCCCCGACCGCCAGCATGATCGCGGCGAAGATCAGCAACAACGTTCGCTCGGAAACCAATTCAGTAAGGAACGAACCAAGATAGGCTCCCGGCGTTCCGGTGGCTGATAATAAGATCGCCGCTCGAGGATGAAAACTGCCTTGCTGCCAATAGCGTGCTGCCGCCGGCAAACTGGATCCCCCCACCACGACCATCGACATCACCACGGCTTGCCCGACCGGGACGCCGAGCACGAAGGTAAAGATGGGGAGCGTCAAAATCGAACCGCCCGCCCCAAAAATGCCTAGCGTGATCCCAACAAGCACCGCCAGAATCAGGGCAATTAGAAGCGGATCCATCGTTGGCCTCGGTCACGAGAATAGGCGGTCGCTGGCGGCGGTGTCACCGAGCACTACGGGAATCGACGTAGGTTTTGACAAACTGTTCTAACTCAGGCTGATCGCATTCAAAGCCCATCTTCTTAGCCTGCGTGAGCGTCTGTTCTCCCGACATCCCTTGCTCGGCGGCCATGTGCATCATGACCATCGCGCCTGCCCGCTTTCCCGATTGACAGTGGGCGAAAACCGGCTTGGGCAGTTCACTGAATTTTTCGCGAAACCGATCGACTAACTCGGGTGACATATCCTGCATCGACACCGGAATGTGCAGATATTTTAACCCATTCGCTTCGACCTTCTGTTGCTCGGCGTCGGGCGACAATGGTTGATCATCCTCCCCCGCTGTTCGGAAATTGATCAATGATGCAAATCCCTCCGCCGCGATTTTCTCAATTTCGTCTGCCGATGGCTGGGGACCTACAGTGATTTCGTCGCTTATTTTCATCCGCTGGGACATTGGGCTTCCTTTTACGTTTTAAGTGAAATTAGCTGCAGGAGAGTAACCCGCAGCAAATGCGATACCGGTAACAGCTTGGGTGCCCCCCCAAGTCGAATAGGATCCTAAGCACCTCGGAAGAAGTCTGTCGGCATCGCTCGATAAGGCGGAGAAGCTGCAAGACGTAGCCTAGGCTTCCAGCCTGGGTTCGATGTTGTCCCCAGGCTGGAAGCCTAGGCTACGTTATGCCGACTGGCTTCTGTCGAGGTGTTGATAACGCGAATCTCACCAGTCCCGCCGCTAGCGTCGTCGGCTCACAAAGTCGATGGGATTCGGAACAGAAGTTGCAGATTCATTTTCTCATTTGACAGGACTCATCAACGTCCCTCTGCGGCATGCAGGACAGGACGCTTCAATATTGACATCCACAATTCAGGGTAGCTGCGATGAAAAATCCGTTAGCAAAGCACGCCTGGTCACCTTATCTCGTTGGGGGCGGGATTGGCGTGCTCAGTTGGTTCGCTTTCTGGAGTGCCGACCATCCGCTGGGAATCACCACCGCGTTTGAACACACGGTTGCGATCGGGATGGAGGCAGTGGCTCCGCAATTCGCTGAGTCGAATACCTACTTTCAAGACCACTCGCCCAAGATCGGCTGGGAATGGATGCTGGTGGTGGGTGTCTTGCTCGGAAGCCTGCTCAGTTCGTTCTCATCAGGAGATCGCGAACCGGTCGTGGTCCCCGCGATGTGGCAGCGTCGGTTCGGCAACAGCGCCGCACTTCGGTTGAGTGTCGCATTCTTTGCTGCTGGATTGATGATGTTCGGTGCTCGCTTAGCGCAAGGTTGCACCAGTGGTCACGGAATCAGTGGAAGTCTGCAACTTGCCGCCTCGAGCTGGATCTTTAGCATCACGTTTTTCACGGTTGCCATCCTTACTGCATTTCTACTGTACGGCCGGAGGACTAGCGAAGATGTTTGATCCAATTTGGAAACTTGCTCTTGGGCTGATCACCGGAGTCGTGTTCGGCATTTTGCTTCAGAAGGGACGCGTCGCCAAGTATCACGTCATCCTGGGTCAATTCCTGTTCCGTGACTGGACCGTGGTCAAGATCATGGGAACGGCGGTGGTGGTTGGGGCAATCGGGATCTACGCGTTGTTACCGACCGAAGCGGTTTCGCTGCATATCAAACCCCTTGCCTGGGTCGGCATCCTCGTTGGCGGTGCTTGTTTTGGCGCAGGCATGTCGCTATTTGGCTACTGTCCTGGAACCAGTGTCGCGGCGTGCGGCGAAGGACGCCGAGACGCGATGGTTGGCGTCGTGGGGATGTTGTTCGGAGCCGCGCTGTTTGTCGGATTCTATCCCCAACTCTCTGCGTTTGCCAAAGCTTGGGGCGATGCGGGTGAGATCACGATTCCGCAGTGGACCGGAACCTCGCCTTGGCTCTGGATCGGAGGGCTGGTGTCCGTGGCGTTGGCCGCCTTCTTCTTCGCTCGGCTGAGACACAATCCGACGCTGAGGCCACGAACCAAACCGATCGGCCGCAGAAAGCAAGTGAGTGCGTGATTCACGCGGTAGCGATCGTCGTCAGACCGTAGAGCGCGTTCTGGAGAACAAAACCACTGCACGGGCACATCGGCCTGTGTCGGGCAACTTTGTTTCAGCCCCCTGCATGTTGGATCTTTCGCCGAATCCACATGTTCCAAAGTTTACGCCATATTCCCTGCGGGGGAAACAACTGAGACAATGACGTCGTCTGCCACACTTGCCTGATCCGCATGCGTCCATTCGCTGCATCCTCCCCTATCATCACTCCGAGCCGCTATGAGTCCGAAAGTTTACGGCATTGTTTTCGCTCTGCTGACCGGTCTGTTTTGGGGCATGTACGGTCCCGCATTGCAGACGTCGCGTGTGTCAGGACAGAGTCCCTTCAAACCCTTTATTTTGATCGGTGTCGCCTATCTGTTGATTGGGATTGTCGGCGGGGTGGTGGGCATCCTGGCGACCAAAGATAACTTTCATTTTGCCCCCGTGACCGTTCGTTGGGGGTTTATCGCCGGATCACTCGGCGCGTTCGGAGCATTAACACTCACGTTGGCGTTATTCAAAAGCCGGGCCCCGGATCTGGTCATGCCCATTGTGTTTGGCGGAGCCACGCTTGTATCGGTCGCGATCGGACTGTGGATGAAGCAAGAGCTGCTTTCGGCCCATCCGATGCAGTACGTTGGCACGTTGGCGGTCGTGATCGGAGTGGTGTTGGTGCAAGCCTATGCATCGCACGGCCCAGCAAAACCAGTCGATGCCTCGACAGCCAGTGTCGTCTCGCAACCGCTCAGTCCACCGAGCGAACTCCCTTCCGAAGCCCCAACGGATCGGTGACCGTTGCGTTGTCGCCTCTGGTACGCAGGTCTCTGCCTTACTGCCTTACTGCCTTACTGCCTTACTGCCTTACTGCCTAACTGCCTAACTGCCTCTGCTGACAACTGCCACGGCCATGCCGCTACGTTCCGTCGCGACCGTGGCGTTCTCGAGCGACTTCTTCGAGCGACTGCTGAATCGCAGGGCATGCACTCCTCACGGCGTCCAAGTCCACACGGCGAAGTTCATACAGGGCACAGGGCGTCACCGCGCGACAGGTAGCGGAGCGGGGTTCACGCAACAACAACGCCAATTCACCGAAAAACTGCCCCGCCACCAACGTGTTGAGCTGTTTCGTTTCGCCGTCGACGTCTTTAACCACCCGCACCACGCCACGGGCGATCAAGAACAGTGAATCACCGGCTTGGCCTTCGCAGATGATGTCTTGTCCCGAGGGCACCGTGTGCTCGCGCAGCTTGCTGGCCACGCGATTGAACTCCTCGGGCGGCGTCTGTTCAAAGAACGGAACCTTGCGTAACAACTCGCTGGGGTCAACGTGCAATTTTGCATTGAGCGTTTTGGCATCGAGTTGGCCGACATGTTGCCGCAAGTTCTCGATAATTTCGCCCGCGATCCCATCGGGGATGGTGCCAGCGATGTTTTCGCTCTGGATGACCTCGCGTTGTGCTTGCGACACCAATCGTTCCCCAAGTTGTTCCTGCATCAGTTGGACGAATTCGGGGAACTGTTCGGCTACCGCATCGATTCGCGATTTCGCCGACGCTTGCCACGCTTGATAGCGGCGGCGAACCTCTTCGACCACCGACCGATCCTCTTGTTTTGCAATCTTGTCCAAGTGAGCGAGCACTTGGTCGCATCCCTGATAACGTCCCCACGCGCGGGCATACTCACCGCTGGTGCGAGCGACGCCGATCCGGCTAGCCCACCAGCGTGCCAGCGGGATCTGCTGCATCACTTGGGTCACTTTCTGGCGTATCGCCTGACGCTTGGGATCGTAAATCGTCGCCTTGGGCAACTCGCCCTGATACCGCATCGATTCGCTGCATAGCTCTAATGAGAAGGCCAAGTCGCGATAGACTCGCTCGGACAAATGCCGCTTGGTGAACATGTCAAAGTACAGTTTTCGTTCCAATCCGAAGCAGCGAAGATAGACCACCGCTCGCTCTTCGTCGGTGCTAAGTTCCTGTGCCCGCAAATTTTCGCGTTCGGTTGTCAGCTCATCGAGTTCGCGGAGGAGGCGATCCTGAAGCCGTCTCGCGATGACGGAGGAGAAGAAGCCACCGGCCTGCAGTTCGGGAACCCGCTTGAGCGCATTGTGCTTAGCAGTAATCTGTCCCTCGATTCTGGCCAGCTTGTCGGCGGCACTGGGTTGGTCCAGCCCAAGCTTTCGCACCAGTCGGCCGATCGTCGTCGCCTGGACGATTAGCGTGAACAGCACCGCGCCCATCACGACCGCAGTGAATTGCGACTTGTACGGAAAACTGTCGGGTAGGTACAGCACGATCGCCAACGCGATTGCACCTCGCAACCCACCCCAATCCATCACGATTTGGTACGCCTTGCTGACCGTCTGCGAGAATTTGCCTGTCACCGGCACCAGTCCAAAGATCACGACCGCCCGCGAAATTTGCATTGCAACCAGCACGACCGCCAGCACGCCGATCGCGTTGTAAAGGTCACTTAAATCCACGCTTAATCCGACCAACAGGAAGATCAAGGCATTACAAACGAACGCCATGTACTCCCAGAAATGGTGCATAAAGCCGCCGACTTCGGGCGAGATTTTGGTGCGTCCCCAGCTGCCCATCATCAGCCCCGCAACCAATGTCGCCATCACTCCGCTGACGTGCAGGTAATGTTCGGCGATCAGAAACGAACCATACGCCAAAACCATCGTCAACGATATTTCGATGTCCGAGTTGGCGCGGACGCGTTGCAACAGTTGCCCAGACACCCAGCCAAGTATCATGCCAACGAAGATCCCCCCGAAGAACACCCCAAAGAATTGTGCCAGCCCATACAGTGCTGCTCCGCCGCTAAATCCGTCGGTCGCGACGCTCAGCAGGATCCCAGCGACGACAATCGACGTCGCATCATTAAAAAGACTTTCTCCCTCGACCAGGACGGTCAGCCGTTTTGGGGCGCCGAGCTGTTTAAATAACGCGATCACGGCGACGGGGTCCGTCGCGCTGAGGATCGAGCCGAGCAGCAGTGCCGCGGCCAAGGGAATCTCCGTCAACAATGCGACGATGCCACCGATAATCAACGTCGACAGCAGCAGCCCCGGGATGGCCAGCATCAGCACGGGTAGAAGATTCTTTTGAAGTTGCCGAACTTCTAAGTTGTAGGCCGACTCGAAAACCAGCGTGGGAAGAAAGACGAACAAGATCACGTCGGGCGAAATCGTGTACTCGGCCAACAAGCGAAACGCGGGCACATGCTTGCTGATTAATGCCAGCGTCAATCCGATCATGACGAGCATCACGGTGAATGGCAATTTCCACCGATTGCAAATCGCGAGTACCGCCGCCGCGAGCAGAAGAAGTGCGAAGATCACCGCGACCTGTTCGGTCACTCCATGCCCGCCGCCAGAAGAGGTCTCGGAGGAAGCAAGCACGAGAAAAGACGACAAAGGCGAAGGCATCATGTTTTTCACCGCAGCGAAATGCGACACTCGGCAATGGTATTCATACCGAAAAAACCGATGCGTCGACCGCATTGTAACAAAGCCGCAGGCAACGGTTTTGTGCCAAAGCAGACGGCATTGGGCTCACGCGGGCGGGTTGGTTTCGCTAAAACAACGCTCGAACCACACCCCCGTTTTCAAGCGTGCAACAAAAACGAGAGCCAACATGAGGGCAGCGATCTATAGCGAATTCGCCTCTCCATTGACCATTGAAACCGTGGCGGACCCGACGCCTTCGGATCACGGAGTGGTGATCCGGGTCGCAGCGACGGGGCTGTGCCGCAGCGATTGGCACGGATGGATGGGGCACGATCCCGATATCCGCTTGCCCCATGTGCCTGGGCATGAGTTGGCAGGGGTGATCGAAGCGGTTGGCCGCCACGTCGGCCGTTGGCAAGTCGGCAACCGAGTGACCGTGCCGTTTGTGTGTGGTTGTGGCACGTGTGGTCAGTGTGCTGCGGGCGAACACCAAGTGTGTGAACGGCAATTTCAACCCGGTTTCACTCACTGGGGATCGTTTGCCCAGTACGTCGCAATCGACT